>JAKSDN010000482.1 GCA_022360075.1 Kiloniellales bacterium
CAGGGGCTGATCCAGGGCGCCATGTACGCCCTGATCGCGGTCGGCCTGACCCTGGTCTACGGCCTGCTGCGCATCCTCCATGTGGCGCACGCGGGGCTTTACACGCTCGGTGGCTACATCGCGGTGCTGGCGACCAACGCCCTCGGCTCGGTCTGGCTGGCCGCGCTGATCGCCGTGCCGCTGGTCGGGCTCTTGGGCATGGCGATCTATCGTCTGCTCTACGAGCCGATCCTCGACAAGCCGCCCTATGTCGCCCTGATCGCCTCGATCGGCCTGTTCATCTGCATGGAGGAGGCCTTCCGGCTGGTCTTCGGGCCCTACGGCAACAGCTTCGAACAGGCGCCCTTCGAGGGCGTCGTCGAGATTGGCCCGCTGTTCATCCAGAACGCCCAGCTCGCGACCGTCGTGTTGGCCTTCGTCCTGATCGGCGGTTTGGCGCTCCTGGCCGCGCGCAGCCGGATCGGCGTGGCCTGGCGGGCGACGGTGAGCGATCCCCAGATAGCGCGGTCCTTCGGCATCGATACGCTCAAGGTGCGCTATCTGAACTTCTTCATCGGCTCGGCCTTGGCCGCGGTGGCCGGGATCCTCGTGGCGCTGCTCAACAACTTCGTCGAGCCCACCATGGGCAGCGTGCCGAGCTACAAGATGCTGGCGATCATCGTGCTGGGCGGCTTGGGCAGCCTGCGCGGGACGCTGGTGGCCGCGCTCGCCCTCGGTGTGCTCGAGTCCTTCGGCACGATCTACATCGGCCATCTCCTGGACCGGGATGCGATCGCCTTCCTGTTCCTGATCGTGATTCTGATGATCAGGCCGCAGGGCCTGTTGGGCCGGAGCTGAGCCATGGGCGCTTACGAGCTAAGCCTGGTCACGCTGGTCGGGATCAACGTCCTGCTGGCGCTCAGCCTTAACCTGATCACCGGATTCTGCGGCCAGATCAGTTTGGGTCACGCGGCCTTCTTCGGCATCGGCGCCTATTGCGGCGCCCTGCTGGCCAAGGCCGGCACCGGCTTGCTGCTTTGCCTGGGCGCGGGCGCGCTCGCCGCCGGGCTGGCCGGCGTTATCGTCGGCGTTTTGTCGCTGCGCGTGCGCGAGGACTTCCTGGCGATCAGCACCATGGGGGTGGGCTTCCTGTTCCTCGGCGTTGTCCGGCAGCAAGAGGCCCTGGGCGGCGAACTGGGCATCGCGCAGATCCCCGAGGCCGGGATCGGGACGAGCGGCTTTCTGGCCCTCGTGCTCGGCGCCTGCCTGCTGCTGATCGCGGGCAGCCTCTATCTCAAGCGCTCCTGGCTCGGCTTCGCCTTCGACTCGATCGCCGACAACGAGGACACGGCGCGCGGGCTCGGCCTCGATGTCGCCCGCTACAAGCTGGTGGCTTTTGGCCTTGGCACGGCGCTCGCCGGTTTCGCCGGCGTGCTCTATGCCTACTACGCCCGCATCATCGTGCCCGATGCCTTCGGCTTTACGGTCTCGATCACGATCCTCGCCATGGTCGTGGTCGGCGGAATCGGCTCGACCCTCGGAGTCCTGCTCGCGGCCGTGGTGCTGACCCTGTTGCCGGAGCTGTTTCGCTTCATCAACGACTACAAGCTCCTGCTCTACGGCGGCCTGCTGGTGCTGACCATGCGCTTTGCGCCGGGCGGCCTGGCGGGTTGGCTGCGCGATTGGCGGGCGAGAAAGTCGATGGCAGTGCCATGACGGCCTTGCTGCGGGTGCGCGAGGCGGCGGTCGCCTTCGGCGGCGTCAGGGCGGTCGATGGCGTGAGCTGCGCGGTCGAAGCGGGTGAGCTGGTCGGGCTGATCGGCCCGAACGGCGCCGGCAAGACGACGCTGTTGAAGCTGATCGCCGGCATGACCCGCCCGGACGCCGGCACGATCGTTTTCGACGGCCGCGAGGTCACGCGCGATCCTCTACATCGCCGCGCCCGCCAGGGGCTCGCCGTATCGCGCCAGATCGTCCAGCCGTTCCGCGCCATGACGCTGCGCGAGAACGTCGCCTTCGCGGCCGGCGGTGCCTTGACCCGTAGTCCCTTGAAGGCGCTGCTGGCGCTCGACCGCCGGGCTGCCTTGGCCGAGGCGACGGAGATTCTGGCGCGTCTCGGCATCGCCGACGCCGCCGACGGTCTGCCGGGCCAGGCGCCGCTCGGCGTGCTGAAACGCCTGGAGGTCGCCAGGGCACTGGCGCTGCGGCCGAAGCTGATGCTGCTCGACGAGCCCCTGGCCGGCCTCAACAGCGCCGAGGCCGCGCGCCTCGCCGATTTGATCGCGACGCTCAACCGCGACGGCACGACGATCCTGCTGATCGAGCACAATCTGGGCGAGGTGCTGCGCATTTGCCGGCGCCTGCTAGTCCTGGACCAGGGCAAACTCCTGGCCGAGGGCGATCCGCAGGCCGTGATGGCGCAGCCGGCCGTGCGCGCGGCCTATATGGGCGAGGTCAGCGATGCTGCGGCTTGAGGCGCTTTCCTGCGGCTACGGACCGATGCGGGTCGTGCACGAACTCGACCTCGTGGTCGCCGCCGGCTCGATCTTCGCCCTGATCGGCGCCAATGGCGCCGGCAAGACCTCGACGCTGATGGCGGTCGCCGGCCACGTCGCGGTGCAGGCGGGCCGCGTGATGTTCGACGGCGGCGACATCACGGTCGCGAGTCCGATGGACCGCGTACAGGCCGGGATCGCAGTCGTGCCGGAAGGCCGGCGCCTGTTTCCGGATCTGACGGTCGAGGAGAATCTCGTAGTCGGCGGCTATGCCCGGCCGGCCCGGCGCACGCCGGCGAACCGCGACCAGGTCTTCGCGCTGTTCCCGCGCCTTGGCGAGCGCCGGAGCCAGCATGCCGGCTCGCTGTCGGGCGGCGAGCAGCAGATGCTGGCCATCGGCCGCGCGCTGATGGCCGAGCCACGCCTGCTGCTGATCGACGAGGTCTCGCTCGGCCTCATGCCCAAGGTGGTCGATCTCTGTTTCTCGGTGATCGAGCGTTTGCGCGGCGAGGGCATGACCGTGGTCCTGGTCGAGCAGAGCACGGCACGGGCCCTTGCGGTCGCCGACGAAGTCTGCGTGCTGGAGTCCGGTCGCGCCGTCTACCGCGGCAGCGCTGCCGCGGCGCGCGACGAGCCGGCCTTGATCGAGGCTTATCTGGGATTGAGGACGGGGGAAGAGTCGGGCGATTAGAGTCAATTCCCTTGCCTTAGAGCCTGACCCCAAAATGATTGCTTTGGGAGCAAGAGCTTGGAGCGAAGAGCCTCTTCACTTGTCATTGCCGGACTTGATCCGGCAAACCAGGCATCGTTTGACCCAGACGCCAGTCTGGATCACCGGGTCAAGCCCGGTGGTGACAAATGAGCTGTGGCAACT
The DNA here is from genome assembly GCA_022360075.1 of Kiloniellales bacterium. The sequence goes on from JAKSDN010000482.1 coordinate 3,349, forward strand.
CTCTGACATCAAAGAGTTCCTTTCGAGTCGGACTCTTGTACCAATCAGCGTTGAAAGTGACTCATGACGATTGAGGTATAGGTCCGACTCAACGCAGCTCGGCTTCCACACGCCGGAGCGGTCATTGCGTGCGCAGCGACGCAATCCAGACTGGCGCCGCCTCAATGCCACCAAAGATTTACCTCATCCTGAGGCGCGCCCCCGAGGGCGCGTCTCGAAGGACGCACAGTGGAACTGCAGCGGTCCCACTGTTACGAGAAGCACCGCCTCAGCACCTCACAAAGCCGATCGACATCCGCTTCGTCCTGATAAAGCCCGAAGCCAAATCGCAGCCGATCTCCGCGATAGTCCGTCACCACGCCCTGCTCCCCTAAGCGTCCATAGAGTTCCGCCGCACGCTCGCTGCGGAAGGTCAAAAAGTTGCCACGGCTCGGCTCTTCGATGGGCACGACGAGCTGGCTCGGCTCGAGTTCGTCGAGGCCGAGCTTCGCCAGCCCCGCAACGAAACGCGCCTGCAGTCGGTGTGCATGCGCATGCACCTCCGCAACCGTGATCCCCGCCTTATCCAACCACGCCAGGACGGCCTCCAGGCGATAGAGCCCGACCGGGTCGAAGGTCGCGCCGAGGAAGCGCGCGCCGCTCGCCGGGTAGGGCACCTTGCCGTCCGCGCTCGACTCGAGGCTCTCGAAGGCGGCGAACCAGCCGGTGTCGCGGGGGCGCGGGGCCTGGCCCGGCGGGGCGTGCAGGAAGCACACGCCTTCGCCGGCCATGGCGTACTTGTAGCCGCCGCTCATGTAGAAGGCGCGGTCCTGGATCGCGCTCAGGTCGGTCGGCAGCGCCATGAAGCCGTGGTAGCCGTCGATCACGACAAGGCGCTCGGGCCGCCAGCTCGCCGCGACGATGCGCTCCAGGTCCGGAACTGCGAAGCCGGAGTCGTAGAAGACCTGGCTGACGTAGACCAAAGACGCGTCCACGCGCTCGACCGCCTCGACGAAGCGCTTGCCGAAGCTCGCGAAAGGCTCCACCGGCACGCGGGTCACTCGCGCGAGGCCGGCTTCCTCGAGGCGGCGCATCTGACGGGTGAAGCTGTGGAACTCGCCGTCGCTGGTCAGGACCTCGAGCGGCCGATCCGTCGGGAAGTGAGACAGCAGCCTGACCAGAAAGCCGTGCGTGTTGGGCCCGAAGGCGAGGCTGCCGGGATCGCTGAGCCCGAGCAGCCGGGCGACGCGGGCCTGAACCGATGGATAGAGCCGGCCGAAGATCTCCGCCTCCCACTTGTGGTCGACCAGGTGGGCGGCGTCGTGCCAGCAGCGCTCCTGGGCCTCGAAGGTGACGTCGGGCCAGAGATGGTGGCTATGGGCGGCGAAGTGCAGGCGCGACGGATCGGCGTCCAGAAACCGGCTGAACTGCGCCTTGGTGTCGGGCGGTAGCGTCACGCCGGCCCATCCGTTGGGTTGGCTTCCGTCTGGCTCTCGGCGTAGCGGAAATCCATCTCCCGGCGCAGGCTGTCGGGCAAGGGTGGCAGCTTGGAGCGGGGAATGAAGAAGGTCGAAAGCGCGAAGAGGTCGGCGAAGACCCGGTGGCGCTCGGCCGACTGGCGCAAGTAGTCGAAGCCGGAAGAGCCGCCGGTGCCGACCTTGCGGCCGATCATGCGCTGCGCCATCAGCGCGTGGCGGTAACGCCAGAGCGTCAGGGTCTCGTCCATGTCCATCAGCAGGCTGAGCAGGCGAAAGGGGAGCTGCAGGGCCGGCTCATCGCGATAGAGGTTGATGAAGAGCGCGGCCTGCAGGGCACGCGAGGAGAAGCGCCAAAGCCCCTGCTCGCGCAGCGCCCGGAACTTCTCCGGATCGAAGAGCGAATCGAAGTGGCGCTGAGCCGATGCCAGGGACTCCAGCTCGGCCGCCTTCTTCGCCTCGCCCAGGGCCGGGTTCGCCCGCACCATCGCGCTGTCGGCCGCGAAGATCTCCGCAACCGCCTGCCGGTACGCCTCCTGGAAGCGGTAGCCGGCTGTGCTGACGAAGGGCGTACGCTCGAGCCAGGACTCAAGATTGTCAGCGAGCGAAGGCCGCGACTCCGCCTCGCCAATCCGTACGCGATCATCCGCGCCGAGCGTCGCATCGAAGGGGCGGGCATCGGGGCTGAGCCGCTCACCGCGCGCCAAGCCCAGGCGCGTTTCGAGCAAGCGGAACTGAACGCTCTGGAAGCCGGACGCCGGGAACAGCAGATCGCGGAAATCGAGGAAGTCGAGCGGCGTCATGGTCTCGAGCACGTCGAGCTGTTGGACCAGAAGCTTGTTGATCTCGACGATGCGAATCAGCCCGTGCACGACCTGCCCAATGTTGCGTTCATCCACAGTCTCGCCGGAGAAGGCCGTCTGTACACGGTCGAGCTCGAACAGGATCTGCTTGAACCAGAGCTCGTAGGCCTGGTGCACCGTGATGAAGAGCATTTCGTCGTGGGCCGGGCAGCCCTGCAGCGCGCTTTGGCGGCGCTGGCAGTCGAGCAGCGTGTCCAGACACAAGTGCTTGGCGTAAGTGAGACTTTCGCTGTTCTCGGACATGAGGGCGACCTCTCCCAAGGCTCAACGGGAGGCAGAGGCGTCAAGGCTAACACAGGCATGGCGATTCGGCGTGGCGCGTCGTGGATCGCGGCCCGACTCCGCTTCGTGCCGCTCGAAGCTGTGACATCCAAAGGGCAGGCGACGCGGTGCCGTCAGAATTTTGTCATCAAAGTCTCAAAGTGCAGTCACCGCAGCGTCGCCCGTCGCCCTTAGACGATCGCCTCAAATCGTCGATCGAGCCCTGAGTATCGCGCCGCCGCCATCACGACATTGACGGCGACGATCTCGGTCCACGCCGGGTCGCGTGGGAGCGGAACGAGCCGGGGGCTTGGCCAGGCACTGCCACACAGGAAGGGGAAGCAATCATGACGATCGAGCTGTCGGTACTGGGTTCTTTCGACGCGGGCGGCGAGGGGGCGGCAGAGATCGTGGCCCATGACCCGATCACACAGCGTCTCTTCGTGATCGACGGCGCATCGGCCGAGATCGATGTCCTTGATGTGAGCGATCCTACGAATCCCACGCCGGTGGCCGGCGTCAGCCCGATCACGAATCCCGCCTTCAACACCGGCGGCGTCGATCCCGACAGCCTCATCAATAGCATCGATGTCCGAGACGGCCTGGTCGCCGTGGCGGTCGCGGCCAATCCCGAAACCGATCCCGGCACGGTCTTCTTCTACGACACCGACGGCAATCTCATCGATTCGGTCACGGTCGGCGCGCTGCCCGACATGCTGACCTTCACCCCGGACGGCACCAAGATCCTGGTCGCCAACGAAGGCGAGCCCGATGGCACCGACCCGAACGGCTCGATCTCGATCATCGACATCTCGGGCGGCGTGGACGGTGTCACGCCGCCGCCGGTGACTCAGGTAGAGTTCACCGGCTTCAACGGCCGAGAGGAGGAGCTGCGCAACGACGGCATCCGCATCTTCGAGGGCAACACGGCGGCGCAGGACTTCGAGCCCGAGTACATCGCGGTCTCCCCGGATGGTACGACCGCCTTCGTCACCTTGCAGGAGAACAACGCGGTCGCCGTCCTCGACATCGCGAGCGCGACCATCACGGA
>JAKSDN010000134.1 GCA_022360075.1 Kiloniellales bacterium
CGCTTTCACCTCATCGGCGCAGGCCGAGGAGGAGATCATCTTCGGCATCTCGGCCAAGACCGGCTCGCTGCAGCAGCAGACGGCGGCCGAGTTCACCGCCCGCGCGAACGAGAAGCTCAAGGGCAAGGCCACGGTCAAGCTGTTCGACTCCTCGCAGCTCGGCAAGGACAAGGAGCTGATGCAGAAGCTCAAGCTCGGCACCGTGCACATCGCCCTGCCGAGCTCGATCATGTCGTCGGTCGCCGACGAGTTCGGCCTGTTCGACATGCCCTTCCTGGTGAAGGACCGCGCCCATCTCGCGCGTATCGAGGACGCGCTGTTCTGGTCGGAGATCGCGCCCACGGCCGAGGCCAAGGGCTACAAGGTCCTGGCGGTCTGGGAGAACGGCGTGCGCCACATCACCAATAACGTGCGGCCGATCAACACGCCCGCCGATCTCGATGGCGTCAAGCTGCGCACGCCGAAGTCGAAGTGGCGCCTGATCATGTTCGATAGCTGGGGCGCCAATCCAACGCCAATGTCCTTCTCGGAGGTCTTCGTCGCGCTGCAGACCGGCGTGATCGACGGTCAGGAGAACCCCTACACCAACATCTGGGCCGCCAAGTTCGCCGAGGTGCAGAAGTACCTCTCCGTCACCGGCCACGTCTACAGCCCCGCCTATCCGACCGCCGGGTCCGCGGCTTTCGCCAAGCTCGACCCGGAAATTCAGTCGGTGCTGGCCGAGACCGCGCGTGAGATGGAGACCTGGGCGCGGGATCAGGGCGCGGCGGCCGACAAGGAGCTGAACGGCAAGCTCGCCGGCGCCGGCATGCAGGTCAACGTCGCCGATCGGGCCGCCTTCGTCGAGGCCTCGAAGCCGATCTACGCGCAGTTCGCCGAGGAGCTGCCGAAAGGCCAGGCGCTGATCGACAAGGCGCTCTCGCTCGCCGAGTGACGCCGCGCCGCAGACCGCGGCCGGCCGGCACGAAGCGGGAAGGATGAGCGCCGCCGTGTTCGGCGTTGCGACCGCCGGTCTTCGCGTGCTGCTCGAAGCGATCACGATCTTCCTGCTGATCGCTTTGGCGGTGATCGTCGTGCTGGCGGTCGTCTTTCGCTTCGCCGGCGACTCCCTGGCCTGGTACGACGAGCTCGCGTCGGTGATGCTGGCCTGGATCACCTACTTCGGGACGGCGCTCGCCGCGCTGAAGCGGCGGCACCTCGGCTTCTCCGGCTTCGTTCTGAGCCTGCCCGCCGGGCTGCGCCAGGCCCTCTTCGTTGTGGCGGAATTGGTCGTCTACGCCACCTTCGTCACCATGGCCTGGGCGAGCTGGTTCGTGCTGCGGGTCATGGCCGGCGAGAGCCTGCAGTCGCTCGACTGGGTGCCGCTCCAGGTCACGCAGTCGGTCGTGCCGATCGGCTGCGCGCTCTTCGTCCTGGCCCACGCGCTGAGCACCCGAGACGCTTGGATCAGGTTGACGCTCGGCCGCTCCAGCGAGGACGAGGAGATCGCAGAGGAGCTGGCAAGGGCGCTGCCGGACGAGGGCGAGGAGCGCCGCGGCCCATGATCGCGCTCCTCGTCTTCGCGCTGTTGCTGCTCCTCATCCTCATCAACGTGCCGATCGCAGTCGCGATCTGCGCCGCGGCGCTCACCGGCATGCTGTGGGACAAAGGCGTGCCCGGCCTCTACAACGCGGCGCTCACCCTGTTCGACGGCGCGACCAGCTTTCCGCTGATCGCGATCCCGCTGTTCATCCTGGCCGGCGCGCTGATGAATACCGGCGGCATCTCGCGCCGCCTGATCGCCTTCACCTCGGCGCTGATCGGCTTCGTGCGCGGCGGCCTCGCCATGGTCAATGTCGGCGTGTCGATCTTCTTCGCCGAGATCTCCGGCTCGGCCGTGGCCGACGTGGCGGCGATCGGCTCGGTGCTGATCCCGGCCATGAAGCGCAAGGGCTATCGGCCAGGCTTCGCGGCGGCGGTGACCTCCTCCTCGGCCTCCCTGGCGATCATCATTCCGCCCTCGATCCCGATGATCCTCTACGGCGCGCTGGCCGACACCTCGGTCGTGCAGCTCTTCGTCGCCGGCATCCTGCCGGGCCTGCTGGGCGGCTTCGCCATGCTCTGCCTGTGCTGGTGGTTCGCGGTGAAGTACGACATGCCGCGCGATGAGCGATTCTCACTCGGCCATCTCTGGCGCGCCTTCCGCTCGGCCGGCCCGGCCCTGCTGCTGCCGGTGATCATCCTGGGCGGCATCTTCGGCGGCATCGTGACCGCGACCGAGGGCGCCGGCCTCGCGGTGGTCGCAGCGCTCGTGATCGGTGGCTTGATTTACCGCGAGCTCGACTTGCGGGAGTTCTACCGGGCTCTGCTCGAGGGCGTGATGCAGACCGCCGTCGTCATGCTGCTGGTCGCGACCTCCGCGGTGCTGGGCCTGCACTTGACCGAGATCGAAGTGCCGCAGCGCCTGGCGCGCGGGATCGCCGAGCTTACGACCAACAAGTACGCCGTGCTGATGATGCTGAACGTCCTGCTGCTACTGCTCGGCATGGTTCTGCACGGCGCGGCGGCGATCATCCTGGTCGTGCCGATCGTGCTGCCCCTGGTCCATCTGATCGGCCTGGACCCGGTGCATTTCGGCATTATCCTGACCCTCAACCTGGCCATCGGCCAGCAGACCCCGCCCGTCGCCAGCGTGCTGGTCACCGCCTGCTCGATCGCACGCACGGATATCTGGGAGACCACGAAGATCAATCTGCCCTACATCGGCGTGCTGCTCGCGTTGCTGCTCGCCGTGACCTATCTGCCCTTCATCCCCATGACCTTGGTCGAGACCTTCTATCGATAGGACTGCCCATGAAACCGACAATCGCACTGGTCCAAGGCGACGCCACCGGGATCGGCCCGGAGCTCATGGCCAAGCTCCTGGCCGAGCCGGAGACGCGCGAGAGGGCCAACATCCTGATCGTCGCCGACCGGCGGGTCTTCGAGGCCGGCTGCGCGGTCGCCGAGCAGGACATCGAAGCGCGGAGGATTGTCGACATCGCCGATTCCGACTTCTCCGACTCGCGGCCCAACCTGCTCGACCTTGACTGTCTCGACCCGGCAACGGTCACGCCCGGCCAAGTCTCGGAGGCAGCGGGCCGGACGGTGCTCCTGGGCTTCGGCAAAGCGCTCGACCTGGCCAAAGCCGGCCAGGTCGATGGCGTCTGCTTCATGCCGTTCAACAAGGAGGCTCTGCACCGGGCCGGGATCGATCAGGAGGACGAGCTGCAATGGGCCAAGGCGCGCCTGGGCAGCACGGCCTTGGCCAGCGAGTTTAACGTCATCGAAGGCATGTGGAACGCGCGCGTGACCTCCCACGTGCCGCTGCGCGACGTCGCCGATCGCTTGAGCGAGGCGGGCATCGTCGCCGCCGTGCGCCTGGCCGACCGGACCCTGCGCGAGGCCGGCTTCGAGCGGCCGCGCATCGCGGTCGCCGCGCTCAATCCCCATGCCGGCGACGGCGGCGCGATCGGGCGCGAGGAGATCGAGATCATCCGCCCGGCCGTCGAGCAGGCCAAGCGGCTGCAGATCGCCGTCGAGGGGCCCTTCCCCTCGGACACGCTCTACATCAAGGTGCGCGACGGGCTCTACGACTGCGCCGTCAGCATGTATCACGACCAGGGACAGATCGCGATCAAGCTGCTCGGCTTTCACATGGGTGTCTCGGTGCTCGGCGGCCTGCCGGTGCCGGTGACCACGCCGGCCCACGGCACGGCCTTCGACATCGTCGGCCGCAATCGCGCGAACGTCGAGCCGGCGCGCCGGGCCTTCCTGATGGCCGTCGA
>JAKSDN010001362.1 GCA_022360075.1 Kiloniellales bacterium
CTATCCCCACACCTTCTCGGGTGGCATGCGCCAGCGGGTGATGATCGCCATGGCGCTCGCTTGCCGGCCCAGGCTGCTGATCGCCGACGAGCCGACCACCGCGCTCGACGTGACCATCCAGGCGCAAATTCTGGAGCTGATTCGCGCGCTGCAGGGCGAGATCGGTATGTCGGTCATGTTCATCACCCACGACATGGGCGTGGTCGCCGAGATCGCCGACCGCGTGGTGGTCATGCTGGAGGGCGAGAAGGTCGAGGACGGCGATGCCGCGCCGCTCTTCGCCGCGCCGCGCCATCCCTACACCCAGCGCCTGCTGGCCGCGGTGCCCAAGCTCGGCTCACTCGCCGGCAGCGCCCTGCCGCGCCGCTTTCCGAGCGCCCAACGGGAGGCCGTCGCCGAGGAGCCCGACCGGCGCGGGGAGCCGATCCTCCAGGTCAAGGATCTGACCACGCGCTTTCCGGTGCGCGGCGGCCTGCTCGGCCGGACGACCGGCAACGTGCATGCGGTCGAGGGCGTTTCCTTCAGCCTGCGCGCCGGCGAGACCCTGTCGCTGGTGGGCGAGAGTGGTTGCGGCAAGTCGACCACCGGCCGCTCGATTCTGCGCCTGATCGAGCCGGAGGCCGGCAACATCCGCTTCGAAGGTCGCGACGTCATGGAGGCCGACAAGGCCGAGCTGCGCGTGATTCGCAAGCGCCTGCAGATGATCTTCCAGGACCCCTACGGCTCGCTCAATCCGCGCCAGACGGTGGGTGCGGCGATCCGCGAGCCCATGATCGTCCACGGCCTCTGCGGCCGCGAGGAGGCGGATGAGCGGGTCGAGACGCTGCTGCGCCAGGTCGGCCTCGAGCCCGACCACGCGCTCAGGTTCCCGCACGAGTTCTCCGGCGGCCAGCGCCAGCGCCTCTGCATCGCCCGCTCCCTCGGCCTGGAGCCACGTCTGATCGTCGCCGACGAGTCGGTCTCGGCCCTCGACGTGTCGGTCAAGGCGCAGGTGATCAACCTGATGCTGGATCTGCAAGCCGAGCTTGGCCTCGCCTACCTCTTCATCAGCCACGACATCGCCATCGTCGAGCGGGTCAGCCACCGCATCGCCGTCATGCTGCTGGGCGAGGTGGTAGAGATCGGCCCCCGCGCGGCTGTGCTCGACGATCCACGGCATCCCTACACCCAAAAGCTGATCCGGGCGGTCCCGCGGCCCGACCCCAGCCAGCGCCCCGCGCGCGTCGGCCTCGACAGCGAGGAGATCAAGAGCCCGGTCCGCCCGCTCGGCTACGAAGTCGCGCAGCGGCCGATGGTCGAAGTCGACACCGACCACTTCGTGCGGGCCTTCGATTAGCTCTCCGAAAAGAGGGCAACTTTTCCGAGGAAAACAGTATACTGTCCCCGGATTTTTATTTGGGGACAGTATACTGTTTTTGTAAGTCGATTGGACCCATCGGCATGCTTCGCCGTTGTCCTCCGCGTCTAGACGAACGGCACCCCGCCGGCGTTTACCCCATGGCAAGGAGCGCTACGCGATGCTGCCGCGGCCAAGCGGGGGAATCGGAGCAGCATGCACGCGACAGGCCTGGCCGGGCGGCGACGCATTGCCGAGCGCATGAGCTTTGCGCTGGCGGTGGCCTGCGCGGTCACGCTGGGTTTCGTGGCGGTCGCGGCCAGTCCGGGCCATCTCAGCATCGACGAGATCGCCTATCATCTGATGGCCCGCGACTTCTGGGCCTGGGGCGACTTCACGCTGCGGACCGGCTTTCAGGATGTGCCGGCAGAGGCCTACGTCTGGCCGGTGACGGTCGCCCACGAGGGCCGGCTGGTCTCCCAGTATCCCGCGCTCCACGCGCTGATCGCCTGGCCCTTCTATGCGCTCGCCGGCTATCGCGGCCTCTTCCTGCTGAACGCGCTCGCCTTCTGTGCGACCGTCTTGCTGGTCTGCGCCCTGGGCCGCCGCCTGACCGCCGACCGCGTGGTCCCGCTTGCGGCCGGCCTGATCTTCGTGTTCGCGACCTTCGCCTGGGACTATGCCGCCGCGGCCTGGCCGCACGCGCTGGCGACGCTTTTGGTCACCGCGGCGCTCTATGCCGCTCTCAGGTCGCTTCAGGCTGCGGGCCCACGCGATGCGGTCGCTTGGGCCCTCGGCGCCGGCCTGATCGCCGGGCTCGGCATCGGCGTGCGCGTCGACGTGACCTTCGCGCTGGCGGCGCTGATCGTCCCGCTGCTCTTCGCCCGGCCGGTCCGGCTCGCCGCGGCGCTGGCGGTCGGGCTCGGCACGCTGCCGGGCCTGATGGCCCTGGCCTGGATCAACCACGAGCGCTTCGGCATCGCCTCGCCCTTCACTTACGGCCGCGTCCGCTCGGGCAGCGACAGCGATCCCCTGGCCTACCTGCCGGTCGTCGCCCTCGGCCTGGCGGCCGCCGCGGTCGTTTGGCTGGCGACCCGGCCACGGGGTCAGGCCTTGGTCAGACGCTATCGCTGGCCCCTGGCGGGGGCGGCCGTCGTCGGCTGCGCGCTCCTGGTGCCGGCGCTTTGGAGCCTCTTCGCCCGCCTGGCCGAGGGCGTCTTCCAGCTCGTCGTCGACCTGCGCATCCGCGACCTCGCGATCGCCGAGGGCGGCCTCACGCGCGGTCCGGGCGGCGGCATGATCTATCTCGGCAAGCTGAAGAAGGCGCTGCTGCAAAGCTGCCCCTATCTGGTCGCGCTCGCCGTGCCCATAGCCCTGGTGGCGCGCGGCCGGCGCAACGCGTTGCCGCTGGCCATGCTGCTGCTCGTGCCGGCCGCCTTCATCGGCGCCTACGGCTATTTCGCCTGGCATGGCGGTCTCAGCCTCAACATGCGCTACTTCACGCCGATCTTGCCCGCGACCTCCGTGCTGACCGCACTGGCCATGCAGTTCCTGTGGTGGCGGGCGGCGGACCGCCTTCCCGCGGCTTGGCAGGCCGCCATGGCTGCCGGGCTCGCCTTGACCGCCGGCCTCGCGGCCTTCGCGGCGCTCGGCGACCACCCGATCGCGCGTTCCGAGTTCCTGATCCTGACCCCGCCGCTCGGGCTGGCCGCCGTCACCCTCGCCGCGCTCCTGCTGAGCATTGCCGCGCCCGCCCGGCTGGCGCGCGCGGCGGCGAGGGGCGCGTTGGCCTTGACGGCTCTCGGCCTCGCCTGGGCCGCGACGATCCACTTCACCTACGATGTGCCGACCGCCTGGGCCAAGCGCGCGATCGGCGTGGCCGTGTCCGAGGCGGCGGCGCCGATGATCGAGCCGGACGCCCTGCTGCTGGTCGACAGCATCGAGTTTTTCGCGCCCCTCTACGAGCGCCGCGACCTCAGCATCGTCGAGCCGCGGCGCGACGACTTCGCCAGCTTTCGCCGGCTGGTCGATCATCATCTCGCGGCGCAGCGGCCGGTCTATGGCATCCTCGATGCGGCGAGCTGGTCGCTCCTGGAGGAGCGGGGACTGCTGCGCGGCGTCGAGAGGCAGAGGCTGGGCAGCAGTCTCGGCTTTCCCGTGTTCCGCATCGAAGAGCGCACGGCCGGGCCGGTGATAGACGAAGCGGGCTAAGGCCTGAGCCGCTCGACGAAGTGATCGACGACGGCGCGCACGCGCGCCGAGGTCTGGCCCGGCTCCTTGTGCAGGACATGGATCGGCACCGCTGGCGGCTCGTGGTCTTCGAGCAAAATCTCGAGGCTGCCCCGCTCGACCTGCGGCGCGATCATGTAGGACAGCACCCGCGTGATCCCGCGCCCGGCCAGCGCGGCGGCGATGGCGGCATCGGCGCTGTTGAGGCGCAGGCGCGCGCGGGGCCGGAAGCGGCGCTCCTTGCCGTCGCCGGCAAAGGCCCATTCGCCGCCGGGCGCCATGTTGACGAAGTCGATGATCTCGTGCGCCGAGAGCGCCGCCGGGCCGCGCGGCCGGCCGCGCGCCGCCAGGTAGTCGGGCGAGGCGCAGAGGACCCGCCGCACCTCGCCGATCCGCACCGCCGTCAGGGCGGAGTCGGGCAGCTCGGCGATGCGCACGGCGACGTCGATCCCCTCGTCGATCAGGCTTACGACCCGATCGACGAAAAGGGTCGAGACCGAGAGCTGCGGATAGCGATCCAGCAGCTCAAGCAGGATCGGCATCAAGACGATGCGCCCGAACAGCACCGAGGCCGAGACCGAGACCAGACCGCTCGGCGTCGCGTGGATGCCGGCGGCCTGGCGGTCGGCCTCCTCGACCTCAGAGAGGATGCGCCGGCAGTCGGCGAGATAACGCTGGCCGGCCTCGGTCAGGCTGACCGAGCGGGTCGTGCGATGCAGGAGCCGGCTGCCGAGCCGGGCCTCGAGCTCGGAGATCGCGCGCGTGACCGAGGGTGGCGAGAGATTGAGGCGCCGCGCCGCCGCTGCGAAACTCGCTTCCTCGGCGACGCCGACGAAAACGGCCATGGTCTGAAGCCGGTCCATATTGTTCCGAAAAATAGAATAATATATTTCTGATTATGCTCATTCTATCCAATCCTGGAAAGTCCAAGATGATCGGGCAGAGATTCGAGCCGGCCAGCAACGCGCTTCACCTCCGCGCTGACCGCCAAGTCGAGGAGAGCTACCATGTCAGAGAACGCCGTTACCCAGGGCGCCCATCACATCGGATTGACCGTTCCCGATCTGGCGAAAGCCCGCGCCTTTTTCATCGACACGCTGGGCTTCTCGCTGGTCGGCGAGGTGCCGGATTACCCCGCCGCCTTCTTGAGCGACGGCGCGGTCATGATCACGCTGTGGCAGGCCAGCGATCCCGAGGCCGCCGTGGCCTTCGACCGCAAGAACGTGATCGGGCTCCATCATCTCGCGTTCAAGGTGGACGGCGCGGATGCGCTCGACCGCCTTCACGGCGCGCTGACGGCGGCCGAGGGCGTCGCGGTCGAGTTCGCGCCGGAGCCCCTCATGGGCGGGCCGACCAAGCACATGATGTGTGCGATTCCCGGCGGCATCCGCGTCGAGTTCATCGCACCGGCCGCATGAGGCGGCCGTCGCTCGCCAACCATCGAACCATCGCATAGGCAGGCGGGACCAGGGCGATGTCCGACGCTGTGACGCAAGAGACCTCTCCCTTCCATGAGGGCGAGCGGCAGGTCCAGGAGCGCTTGGGCGTGCGCGACCAGATCGAGGCCTTTGCCCGGCGCGTCGTGCGCGACCACATGCCCGATCAGCATCGTGCGTTCCACGAGATGCTGCCCTTCCTGCTGCTCGGCACGCTCGACGCCCGGGGGAGGCCCTGGGCTTCGCTGCTGGCGGGCCGGCCCGGCTTCGTCACCAGCCCCGACGCGCGCACATTGAAGCTTACCGCCCGGCCGCCGTTCGGCGACCCGCTGCGGGAAACGCTGAAGCCGGGCGCGGATGTCGGGCTGCTCGGCATCCAGCTCGAGACGCGGCGGCGCAACCGCCTCACCGGGCGGGTGGAGGCGGTCGGGCCCGAGGGCTTCACGATCGCCGTCCGCCAGACTTTCGGGAACTGCCCGCAGTACATCCAAAGCCGCGCGGTCGAGGTCTTGCC
>JAKSDN010000918.1 GCA_022360075.1 Kiloniellales bacterium
CCGGCTATGCGGCATCGGCCTTGTCGGCGCCGATCGGGGCACCGAAGGTCTCGGTGCCGAAGCGGTAGAGACGCATGCTGTCCGACCAGTGGTCTTCAGGCAAGCCCGCCTTGACCTTGAGATGCTTGAGGAAGCTGGCCGCGTCGGCCACGCCCTCCCAGACCTGGGGCAAGAGCAGGCCGCTCTTCTTGCCGTCGCGCAGGATGAAGCCGTCGAGGCCTGGGCGCATCTGGGCGATCGCCTCGGCCTCGTCGGCGAAGACCATCGGGCGCGGACGCGAGAGGATCGAGACGGAGAGCGACATCTCGCACCCGGCCGTGCCGAGCTCCGCCGCCTCGAGCGGCTCGAAGCGACGATCCCCGAAAGCCGCCTTGTAGGCGCTGTCGGAGACATCGGCGACGAGCGGCTGGTGCGGCTTGACGCTGCCGACGCAGCCGCGCAGGCGACCGCCGACCTTCAAGGTGACGAAGGTCGCGCGCAGGGCACGCAGCGGCCAGGGATAGCTCTCGACCGCAACGGCCGGTGCCTTGCCGCGTTTCAGGCCCGAGGCGATCGTGTTGGCCGCGGCCTCGAGCAACTGCCGCCGATGGGCTTCGGACAGGCGTGCCGTCTCGGCATCCTCGAAGGCGATGGCGCCGTAGCCGACCACACCGTCGCGCCGGCCCCGGCCGGCGGTATCGCCGGAGTTCCGCAGGTCCAGGGTCGTGGCGCGAAGGTCCAAGGTCTGGGCACGATCCAAAAGGCCATAGATGGAATGGCGGCCGCAGGCCTGCTCGTCGCGGAGCTGCTCGGACTCCAGCGCCTCGATCGCCTGGCAGGCGGCTTCGTCGAGCGCCTTGGCCTCGTCGTAGGGATAAAAATGACTGAGGTCGGAGCTGATGACGATCAGCGTCTCCTTGCCACCCCAAAGCTCGCCCAGGAGAGCGCCGCAACGCTCGGGCGCGACGCCGCCGACCAGGATCGGCACGATCGCGAAGTCCTCGCCCAGCAGCCTTTGCAGGAACGGCAGTTGCGTCTCTAGGCAATGCTCCGGGGCGTGGGCATCGTCGCGCGCCTCGACGTCCGAATGGCGCAGGAGCGCCTCGATCGAGGGGCGGTCCAGCGGCACGGGACCGAGCGGGGTCGCAAAGGCCTGAGCTGTCGGCACGCCGAAGGCCCGCACCGGCACACGGTGACAAGGGCCGAGCATGACAACGCGCTTGATCTCGCCGCGCCGCGCGCGCAGCGCGGCATAGGCCGAGCCGGCAATGGGCCCGGAATAAACGAAGCCCGCGTGCGGGGCGATGATCGCCTTCGGCGCGCCGGCGAAGTTATCGGCGGCGCCAAGGTGATCGTCGACCATGCGCGTCAAAGCGCCTGGCTCGCCCGGGTACCACGTGCCGGCCAGGGCCGGCTTTCGAACATGCGCCACGTCGAGAGCCATGAAGCTCCTTCCTCGCCGAGGTCGGCGTCAGAGCGCAGCCGCTACAGTATAGCGCGTCATCTCTAACGCATGCTCGTGTTAATGAAAGGTTAAGGCCGCGCGCTCAATGCAGCCCGAGTGAGCGCTCGATGCGTTGGAAGCGCAGCTCCTTGCGCAGGCTATCGAGATCGGGATCGGAACGCAACCAACCCGGATGGGACCAGCCGGTCTCGACAACGCGCTCCAGGCAGTCGAGCGCGGGCCGGATCTCCCCGGCGCGCGCGAAGGCGCAGGCGAGATAGTAGATCATCGGATCCGAGAGCTCGCCGTGCGGCGCCGCCCAGGCCAGCGCCTGTTCGATCTGCCCGAGCCCGACCAGGCAGCAGGCCTTGTCGCAGATCGCCCGCAGGTCGTCGGGCTCGTCCTCCAGATAGGCTTCCACCCGGCGTAGGGCCTTCCGGTGCGCGGATCGTGCGCGCGCCTCGTCGCCGAGCGAACGGCGCGCCTTGGCGGCCAGCAGCCAGGCGTGAAAGTCCTCGCCATGGATCTGACCGGCGCGCTCCAGAACGGCGGCGGCGAGGTCGAAGCGGCCCTCGCTGAAGCAAGCGCGGCCGAAGAGATAGTGCGCCCCGAACGAGCCGGGCTCGAGGCGCACCGCCGTCATGAAACTGGACATGGCTCTGCCGAACGCCCCGGTCGAGGACAGCGCCCAGGCCAGTGCCGCATGGCATGTCGCCTGCCGCGAGTCCAATCGCAGCGCCGCCGTCGCGGCGTCCAACGCCTTGTCGAGATGATGGCCGATCGGCTCGTAGTACATGAACAGGAAAACGAGCGCGATCGCTTGACCGGCATAGGCCTGCGCCGAGGCGGGGTCGAGCGCGATTGCGTCGGAGAACAAAGCGACGGCGCCGCGGATGTTCTCTTTGCCGCCGCGGAAGAGAAGGTCCTGCGCCTGTAGGCAGAGCAGATAGGCCTGAAGCTCGGCGCCTTCGCAAGGGCCCGGCCTGACTGCACCGTCGCCCGCTGGCACCTCGATGGCCGTGACCTCATTCAAGAGCGACGCAGGCATCGCACCGCAGGTCGATCGGGGACTCGGAGTGACGTCGGCCAAGAGGCGATAGCCCGCCTTGTGCACGGTCTCGATATATGAGGGCGAACGGCTGGAGTCGCCGAGGTGGCGACGCAGCTCGGCGATGCTGTGGGTCAGGACCTCTTCGCCGACCACCACGCCCGACCAGACTTCGTCGAGCAGCGCGCGGCGCGACACGACCGCGCCCGGCGATCGGGCCAGGCATTCGAGGACCCGCATGGCCTTGGGCGAGAGCCGATGGCTTTGCCCGCCAAGTCGGATCCGACGCGAGGTCGGCTCGACCGCCCACGGTCCCAGATGAAATCCCACGGCGGCTTTCCGCGCCTTCCCGCTCAGTTGGCTCTGCGACCAGACATCGCAGACCCGGGTTTCAATCGAATGTCGGCCGGCGCGGTCGAGGGTTTCAATCCTTTCACGGCGGCGGCCGGCGCGCCGGCTCATCAATCTTCAGAAAAACAGTCTGATTCCTTCAGGAATCCCGCGGGGTTCCGACCCTACATCAAGCCACAAGCGAGGGCCGGCAAGCGGCTCTCCGACAACAAAGGCGCTTCTGATCTTCGTTCCCGCCCGCACCGGGGTCTTCGGGAACCGAGACCCGCAGGCGCGAAGAGCGCGCTTCTCGGCCCGCCGCGGAGAGGTTCGACCCCCGGTTCTTCCCTGGGCTCGATGGAGAGGAGAATTTGATGTCAGGCTACCTACTGATCGAATCGCGCGATCCTTTCGATTCGAACGACGTGCACGACTTCTTCGCCCTGGCCTCGGGCCTGGCGAAGCAGGATGGGGCGATCACCCTGTTCCTGGTACAGAACGGCGTCCTGCCGGCACGCGCCGGCTCCGGCTTTGCCGCGCTCTCGCGGCTCGCGCAGGCCGGCGTCGAGATCCTTGCCGACGATTTCTCCCTGAGGGAACGCGGCATTTCGCACAACCGCCTGGTCTCCGCCGTGAAGCCGGCGTCGATCGATATCGTGATCGACCGCCTGGGCGAAGGCCGCAAGGCGCTCTGGCATTGAGGGAGGCCAATATGAGCGATCCCAAGACCCTGACCTTCGCTCTGATGGACGCGCCCTTCGAGAGCGCCCGCTCGACCACGGCGCTGCGGCTCATCGATTGCGCGGTGAAGCGCGGCTTCAAGGTCAACGTCTTCGCCTACGAGGGTGCCGTCTACCTCCCCCTCGCCGGCCAGAAACCCCACGCCAACGCGGTCCACGGCCACGACGTCGAGCAGGAGGACCATCCGCTGCCGCGCGAGTGGGTCGCGGCCATCATGCGGCAGGCCGCGCGCAACGGCGCCCCGCTCGATTGGGTCAACTGCGGTCTCTGCGTCGATGAGCGCGGCGCGGAGGACGCGGTCGAGGGTGTGCGCCGCGGCACGCCGGCCGACTTCTGGGCCATGGCCGAGGCCTCCGAAAACACGCTGGTCATCGCGACGAACTGAGGAGAGCTCGCATGAAGGTGCTCAACGTCATCGAGACCGCCTACCGGGCGACACTCGAAGAACAGGACGACCCCGTGATCTGGATTAGCCACGCCATGAAAGGGGCCGGCGCCGAGCTCGACGTACTGCTGCGCGCCAACGCCGTGAACTACGCGGTCAAGGCGCAGGCGGTCGAGCCACTCGCCTTCGGCGACCGCCAGCAGGGCCACAGCCCGCAGCTCGCCGACGACATCAGCGCCCTGATCGACAAGGACGTCGCGGTCTATGTCGTGGAGCAGGACTTGTCCAACCGCGGCGTGCAAGCCGAGGAGCTGATCGCCGGGCTGAAGCCCCTACCCTTCGACCAGCTACCGGCGCTGTTCAAGCGCTACGACCAAGTCTGGCACTGGTAGGTGCCGAAACCTTCCCACATCACCGGAGAGGAACGATGAAAATCCATCGCTACGCGATCGCCGCCGTCGTGCTCGGCCTCGCCGC
>JAKSDN010001071.1 GCA_022360075.1 Kiloniellales bacterium
CGGCGCCGCTCGCCTTGGTCTCCCGTCCCCAGAGCGCGCTCCAGGCCGCCCGCAGTCCCATCACAGTCTCCTCACCCGTGGCTCGCCGTCCCGGGTCAACATCTCGAAGGCGCCGGCCCGGGCATCGACCTGGTCGTCGTGTCCTTCAGGAAAGTTCTCCAGCTCAGCCAGGAAGGCTGCGTTCCAGGGCCCGCGCACCAGCTTCACGTTGCCGGCCTCGACCTGGGCCGAGACCGGTCCGGCCCGGGTCACCTTGTCGCCCGTCTCGCGGCGCAGGCGCACCCGGTAGCCGGCCAGGCCGCGCAGGAGACCTTGGGCCTGCGCCTTGCCGGCCTGGCCCGGGTCCTGCGGCAGGCCGATCTCGACCTCGCGACCGTCGGCGCTGGCCGTGTTGCGCAGGGCGCGCTCGACCTTCAGCGGTGAGCCACGCAAACGCAGCACCTCTTCTACGAAGAACAAGCCGCTCTCGGCGCGGGACATCAGGAGCCCCACGGTCCAGTCCGGGTCGCTCCCCGGCCGCGGCTCGGTCGCCGCCAGGTCCCAGCAGCGCACGCGGCGCCCGTCGGCCGGCGCGGCCTCGACGATCTCGACGTGCTCGCGCCGGAAGTAGAGTCCTGCAGCCGCGCGGATCTTCCAGTTGCCGCGCTCCAGGCGCTCGCGCTCGACCTTGGGCAGGGCGCGTAGCTTGGCGACATAGCCCGGGTCGCGCGCCAGCAGCACGCGGTTGTCGCTCACGCGCGCCGGGATGAAGGTCACCGACAGCGGTGCGGCGCCCGAGCCGTGCGCGGCCAAAAGCTCCGCCGGGCTGTCGGCCCAGGCGATCTCGTCGCCCTCGCGCAGGAACCAGCGCAGCCGCCCGGCGCGCGCGGCGATCGGATAGCCGCTCGCCGGGTCGAGCCACCAGGCGACGAAGCCCGCAAGCCAGCTCTCCGGATCGGGGTTGCAGGTCGCCCGCACGTAGGGCCGGATGCCGCAGGTCGAGCGGTTGCGTCCCAGCAGGTGAAAGAACTGCCGATAGGTGAAGTGCTCGAGCTGATCGAAGCCGATCAGCGGGATCTGCGCGCCGTCCCAGTTGAAGCGGTCGCGTTCGTACTCCAGATGGCTGAAGGCCACGCGCGCGCCCGAGGGAAAGCGCCAGTCCAAACGCTGCTCGCGCGCCTTGCCGCCGAGCGCCGGATAGAGCTTGGCGCTCTCGTCCCACAGCCCGCCTTCCTGGCGCACCTGTGTCGAGGTGCGCCGGAACACGACCGCGCCGAAGTCCTTCAGGCCGACATGGCGCAGCGGCTCGAGCAGCAGCGCGAAGGTCTTGCCGCCACCGGCCGCGCCGCCGTAGATCGCGATGTCAGCCGGGGTCGCGAGGAAGCTTTCCTGCGGCCCCGCTTGCGGGCGGATCTCGACCATTGTCGGGGATGTAGACCGTGACCTTGCCGATGCTCGGCGACGCCGCGGGGCCGCCCTTGCCGTCTTCCTCCGCGGCGCTGGCCTTCCAGCCCATGCGCGCCTTGGTCCACCAGATCGCCGCGCTGGTGTTGGGCGCGCGCTCTTCTTCCACCACTTCGCCGTCGACGATCACCCGCGTCCGGCCCACCGCTTGGCGGAACAGCGACTCCGCGACCTCGGCGTTGGCCTTGGTCATGCCGGTGTCGATCTCCTGGCGGAAGTGCCGCGCCAGCGTCGCCTTGCCGATCGCCTTGCCGGTCCCCGGATTGACGATCACCCGCCGGATCTCCTCAAGCGGGATGCCATGGCGCACCATCAGCTCGACCACCCGCCGGTCCTGTTCGGAGGGTTGGTAGCTGGGGCGACGGGATGCTTGGCGTACTCCTGTGGGGTTGGGGTTTGTCAAAGTAGACCCCGATGCAGTTGGCTACCGCGGCGCCGCCCCCCTCACCGAGCCTCTCCCCCACTGGGGGGAGAGGGATGCGTAGGCTTGGCGAGGCTGAAAGCCGAGCCTTAGCCGGAGCTGGGTGAGGGGGGCATGTGTGTCCAGGTCTCGGCGTTTGCCACCGCGCTCGCAAACCACCGCCGGAGCAACCGGCCCTTCATCGCCACGTCTGCGAGCCTGGACTTTGTACCCCAACTCAATGGCATTGTCAAGAATTAATTCCTAAAACCGCTTAAAGCCATAATGGCTGGCCAGCACCCCGAGCGCCGCGACGAACACGCCCTTGGCCACCTTTTCGTCCAGCGATCGACCGCCGTACTGCGTGCCTTGCGCGAACTCCTTGATCGTGCCGCCCATACCGAGCACGGCCCAGAGCGCGGCGCCCGGCGGGCTGGCGTTGCCCCCAAGCGTGGCCATGACCCGGGCGACCTTCTCGCGCCCGGCCAGCATCGCATCGCTGATACCGGGCCCCTTCGTGCCGGAAATGCGCGGCAGGTTCGGGGCATGCAGCGGGTTGAGCTGGGCCAGACGGAAGTCCTGCTCGAACTGCCGGCCGGCCTCCAGCTCGTCGCCATCGATCGAGCCGCTGCGGTGCAGCGCCGCCAGCGTATCGTAGACCCGGTGCGGATTGGCCGGCCGGCCCTCGCTGTCCGGGATCTGCCGGCCGAAGCGCTCCACAACCGCACCGCGGTCATCGCCGACTGCCCGGTGCTGCGCGCGGAAATCCATCGGC
>JAKSDN010001084.1 GCA_022360075.1 Kiloniellales bacterium
CCGGCTATGCGGCATCGGCCTTGTCGGCGCCGATCGGGGCACCGAAGGTCTCGGTGCCGAAGCGGTAGAGACGCATGCTGTCCGACCAGTGGTCTTCAGGCAAGCCCGCCTTGACCTTGAGATGCTTGAGGAAGCTGGCCGAGTCGGCCACGCCCTCCCAGACCTGGGGCAAGAGCAGGCCGCTCTTCTTGCCGTCGCGCAGGATGAAGCCGTCGAGGCCGGGGCGCATCTGCGCGATCGCTTCCGCCTCGTCGGCGAAGCGCATCGGACGCGGCCGCGAGAGGATCGAGACCGACAACGCCATGTCGCCAGCGGAGCTGCCGAGCTCCTCGGCTTCGAGAGGCTCGAAGCGGCGATCGCCGAAGGCGGCCTTGTAGGCACTGTTGGAGACGTCGGCGACCAGCGGCTGGTGCGGCTTCACGCTGCCAACGCAGCCGCGCAGCCGGCCGCCGATCTTCAGGGTCACGAAGGTCGCGCGCAGCGACCGCAGCGGCCAAGGATAGCTCTCGACCGCAACGGCCGGCGGCTTGCCGCGTTTCAGGCCGCTGGCGATGGTCTTGGCTGCGGCCTCGAGCAACTGCCGCCGATGGGCTTCGGAGAGCTGCGCCGTCTCGGAATCCTCGAAGGCGATGGCGCCGTAGCCGACCACGCCGTCGCGCCGTCCCCGACCCGCCGTGTCGCCGGAGTTGCGCAGGTCCAGTGTTGTTGCCCGCAGATCCAGCGCCTGGGCCCGCTCCAGAAGGCCATAGATGGAATGGCGGCCGCAGGCCTGCTCGTCGCCCAGCTGCTCCGGCTCCAATGCCTCGACCGCCTGGCAGGCGGCCTGATCGAGCGCCTTGGCCTCGTCGTATGAGTAGAAGTGGCTGAGGTCGGAGCTGACGACGATCAGCGTCTCTTCGCCGCCCCAAAGCTCGGCCAGCAAGGTACCGCAGCGTTCGGACGAGACCCCGCCGACCAGAATCGGCACGATCGCGAAGCCGTCGCCGAGCAGTCTTTGCAGAAACGGCAGCTGCGTCTCGAGACAGTGCTCCGGCGCGTGGGCGTCGTCGCGCACCTCGACATCGGGATGACGCAGCAGGGCGTCGATCGAGGCGCGGTCCAAGGGGACCGGGCCGAGCGGCGTGGCAAAGGCCTGCGCGCTCGGCACGCCGAAGGCACGGACCGGCACGCGGTGGCAGGGACCCAGCAGAACGACGCGCTTGATCACGCCGCGTCGCGCGCGTAGCGCCTTGTAAGCGCTGCCGGCGATCGGACCGGAGTAAACGAAACCTGCATGCGGCGCGATGATCGCCTTGAGCGCGCCGGAGAAGCTCTCGGCGACAGCGAGGTGGTCGTCGACCATGCGGGCCAAGGCAGCAGGCTCGCCCGGATACCAACTGCCGGCCAGAGCCGGCTTACGAACATGCGCCACGTCGAGAGCCATCGAGCCCCTTCCTCGCCGCAACCGGCGTCAGCGCGCAGACGCGTCAGTATAGCGCGTCTTCTCTAACGCATGCTCGCGTTAATGAAGCGTTACCAAGATGCACTTTTAGGGCATTGAGAACAAACGCCCGCGTTAGACACCGCATCAATTTCACGGCCACGAGGAATCAGTGGCTTAGCGGAAGGAGTCTAACGCATGCTGAACGAGATAGCTGGCCTTCTCATGGCCTGCGCTGCAGAGCACATGGGCGTGCCTCTGCCGCGGCTGACGTGATTGTTCAAGTCCAAGTGCTATCGGCCGAAGAGCGCCGGGAACGTGGAAAGGCCTACGGCATTCCCGAACTCCGAGGCAACTAAATCCGGCAGGCATTTCAGGGCGAGGGCCGGCCGGTCAATTTCATCCTGATCTACATTACGCCGAGCCATCCCGACTTCTTGTTCACTGTCGCGCATGACTGTGTCCATCACGTCCAGGGTTGGGCTGGCGTGCTGATGAACGAGCGCAAGGCTGACGAGGTGGCGCTCTTCTGCGTCCAGGCGACGCTGGGCGCGCTGTCATGAGTGTCCGAGAAGAAGCCGGCCTTCTGATTGCCAAAGCTAGGCGCTCAGGCCGCAACAATTCAAAGATCGCCAGGGGAAGCTTCGCGTAGTGGCGGAGGCTTATCGTAGTAGCCGTTGATCAGGACGTTAGTCAGGACCATCACTGTCAGCCCGATCAACGTAACAGCCGCTACTGCCTGAAGCCCAAGCGCCATTGTACAGGCCGCAGCGAGCATTCCGACACCGGCCGAGGCAGACACTGCAACGATCCACACTTTTATTGGAATGCTTGCTGACCGTGCGGATGCGATCAGGACGCAAGCCGCGACGCCGCAAATCAGGATGAGAACAAACCACAATACCGTCGATTGACTCATCAAGAGCCCAACTGCTGATCCGGCCGAAGCCATAAGAGCTATGGCCGAAAAGCAGAGCGTCTTGGACTCTCCTCTCGTTAACACTCGAACACTCTAATCCCCTGCTCCGATATGGGGTGCAATCGACAGTATAGCCCGTCTCAGGTCAACGCCCATTTCGATTTCCGCACCGGCCTGCTCGTTCATCGGTGGCAGTGGCACATCAGGTTGTGCTTTGTTAACGGAGATATAGTGAATAAATGGTTAACTCGCAACCCTCTGATAACATGGGACTAATTGGCGCTCTCTCGCTCCTTCGCAATGTCTCGAAGCAATTTCTCTATGCGATCCAATGTCGGCGCCAACTCCTTTGGCAACGGGCCCTCGCGTTGCAACAATGGGATCAAAGTACTAAGCACCTGCTGAAGGTCCTCGGTCCGACGCTCCAACTCCATTACCTCTTCAAGTTCCAGTCGCTTTGCCGTTTCTTCAAATCTCGGAGCGAGCCTTTCGAAATCTTCAGAAATTTTCTGCAATACACGGACTGTATCTTCAAGAGCTCCGATGCTTGCCTCAAGCTTAGTAAGATCACTTTGAAGTTGTCCAACTACTACTTTTACTTCTACGACATCGCCATGGATCGTAATTAGATATACGACGATCGCGACCAGGCCGCCAAACACAGTGAACAATGCGGTAAGTGCTACATCCAACCGGCCTTTTGTTGTATCCTGTAGTCTTTGTACTTCACCTATATTACTGTTTAATTGATTGACGGACGGCTTTAGATCGGCCAGCTCGGACTGTATTTGCCCTATTTCTGATGAGATATCCGCCACCGATTTGCTCCCCGCTCCCTGAGTTTGGCCAGGTTCTTATTCACCCAAAGCGACTCAAATGTGGGCGCCAAACTCTGTTCTATGTGATCGCCAAATTCCAAGATTGGAACGGATGACCAGCCGGTGCTAGGCCCGGCACCGCAGGTATCTCCCTGCCAGCACTGGAGACGATAGCACAATCTATCATTGATTAAAATCTTGACGACGCAGCCCGGACACGCAGAAATCGACTGAGCCAGCGTCTTCAATTCACTCCCTAAAGCGAAGAGGCCGCGCCGGCTCCTCCGCTCACGCCTTCGCCTTGATCCGCTCGACCAGATCCGGATAGTCGTTCTTCACGTTCCCGACGTTTGGGCCGACCATGTGGCCTTGTAGGATGTTGTTGGCGGCCGGCCGCAATAGCTCAGTCCCAGCCTCGCCTGCCAGCCACGCTTCGAAGCTCTCCGGCTCCAGCACAACCGGCATCCTGTGATGCCACGGCCGGATGAAATCGTTGGCCTCGGTGACGATGATGGTGAACGTTTCGATGCGCTCTTCGTTCTCCTTGTCCTTCCAGCTCTCCCAGAGCCCAGCGAAGCTAAGTAGAGCGCCGTCACGCCCACAGATGTAATAGGCCTGCCGGTTGCCCTTCGGCCCCGTCCACTCGTAGAAGCCGCTCGCCGGGATGATGCAGCGCCGCTTCTTGAAGGCTTCGCGAAAGGACGGCTTCTCGGCCACCGTCTCGGCACGCGCTGTTGATCGTCTTGTAGGCGATCTTGGCGTCCGGCGCCCAGAAGGGGATGAGGCCCCAGCGGAGCTTGACGGCCTTGCGGGCGTCGCCATTGTCACGGCGCGCGGCCCCTATTCGTCTTGCCGAGCACGGCGTGAAACTTACCGAATTTGCGCGGTCAACGGGCTGAGCATCCAGCGGACACGCCAAATTCTTGAAACCTACTTGCCCACGACGGCCAGATTGGCCCCCCGGGCAATTCGAGAATGGGAACAGAAGAAATCATAGTCTAACTCGTTTCCAGGACCCGTCAAACGCAGGCAATTCGTCTCAACGGCTCTGGCCTGTATCGCTCCTGCGAATCGCAGAGGTCAGCCCACTCAATGCAGCCCAAGCGCACGTTCTATGCGTTGAAAGCGCAGCTCATTGCGCAGGCTGTCGAGGTCTGGATCGGATCGGAGCCATCCGGGATGGGACCAGCCGGTCTCCACGATGCGCTCCAGGCAGTCCAGCGCGGGCCGGACCTCGCCGGCGCGGGCGAAGGCGCAGGCGAGGTAGTAGACCATAGGATCGGAGAGCTCGCCGTGCGGCTCGGCCCAGGCCATGGCCTGATCGACCTGCCCGAGCTCGACCAGGCAGCAGGCCTTGTCGCAGATCGCCCGCAGGTCGTCCGGCTCGCTCTCCAGATAGGCCTCCACACGGCTCAAGGCCTTGCGGTGCGCTGCCAGGGCGCGCGCCTCGTCGCCGAGCGAGCGGCGCGCCTTGGCCGCGAGCAGCCAGGCGTGAAAGTCCTCGCTGTGAATCTGGCCGGCACGCTCCAAAACCGCTGCGGCCAGCTCGAAGCGGCCTTCACTGAAGCAGGCGCGGCCGAAGAGATAGTGCGGGCCGAAGGCGCTGGGCTCGAGACGGACCGCGGTCATGAAGCTCGCCGTCGCCTCCCCGAAAGCGCCGGCAGAAGACAGCACCCAGCCGAGTGCCGCGCGACTTGTCGCCAGCCGCGGATCGAGCCCGACAGCCGTCGTCGCGGCCTCCAGGGCCCTTTCCAAGTGGTGTCCAAGCGGCTCGTAATACATGAACAGGAAGATCAGGGAGATCGCCAAACCGGCGCGTGCCTGCGCCGACCTGGGGTCCAGCGCGACCGCGTTGGAGAACAGCTCGACGGCGCCGCGGATGTTCTCCTTGCCGCCCCGGAACAGAAGATTGTGCGCTTCCAGAGAAACGAGATAGGCCTGAAGCTCGGGGCCTTCGCAAAGCTCCTGCGAAGCGCTACCCCCATTTGCCGGTGCCTTGACGGCGCGGCTTCGGATTGCCGTCGCCATCTCACTTGCAATCTGTCTTTGGAGCTGTGTCGCGTCGCTGGTGCCCTGCTGATAGCTCTGCGACCACGCGTAGCGATCGCATCGCCGGTCGGCTAGGCGCACGGAGATGCGGGCACTGCCGCCACTGCCTCTGATGCTACCCTCGACATGCAGATCAATGTCGTGAGATTCGGCCCCGGCAGCCGGGTTGCCGAGCACGACCCGGACGCCGCGCAGGCAAGCCAGGCGATCGAGGATCTCCTCGCGCAGCGCGGCGGCAAAGGCTTCTAGGCGCGCGTCGCTGTCCAAGACAGAGAGAGGCAAGACCGCGACGCTGGTGTCGTGCTCTAAGGGCTCAAAAGGCGGCGGACAGGAGATCGCTTGTTCGCCGACATCCACTTGGACCAGGAGGCGATATCCAGCTTTGTGCACGGTCTCGATGTAGGAAGGCGAGCGGCTGGAATCGCCGAGCTGACGGCGCAGCTCCGCAATGCTGTGCGTCAAGACTTCCTCGCCGACCACCACACCGCGCCAGACCTCGTCGAGCAACGCGCGGCGCGACACCACCTCTCCTGAAGACCGGGCGAGACATTCGAGCACGCGCATCGCTTTGGGCGACAGCTTGCGGCTCTTGACGCCGAGGCTGATCCGGCGCGACTCCGGCTCGACCAGCCAAGGTCCTAAATGAAATCCCACGGCGCCTTTACGCGTCCTCTCGTGGTTCGCCTCCGCCCTCAGATATGGGCGATACAGATTTCAATCGCATTTCGGCCGATCCGACCCGAGTTTCAATTCTTTCGTGCCGGCGACCCCGCAGGCCCGTGATTCTTCAGAAAAACAGTCTGTTTTCTTCAGGAAAACGGGGCGGCCGACACCCTACATCGGTTGCCAATCGAGAGCCCCGGTCCGGTTCTCCGAAAACAGGAAGCGCTCAAGGTCGTCGTTCCCGCCCATGACTGGGCCGTCGGGAACCGAGACCCGCAGGCGCACAAGAGGCGCAACCCGGCCCGATTCTGGAGAGGTTCGACCCACGCTGTTTCCGTGGGATCGGAGAATAGGAGATCCTTGATGTCAGGCTATCTGCTGATCGAGTCGCGGGATCCCTTCGACTCGAACGACGTCCACGATTTCTTCGCCCTGGCCTCGCAGCTGGCGAAGGAAGAGACGTCGATCACACTGTTCTTATTGCAAAACGGCGTCATGCCGGCGCGCGCCGGCTCCGGCGTTCCGGCCCTGTCCCAGCTCGCGCAAGCCGGCGTGGAGATTCTCGCCGACGAGTTTTCCTTGAAGGAGCGCGGAATCTCACACAACCGCCTTGCACCCTCCGTACAGCCGGCCGCCATCGATGTCGTGATCGACCGCCTGGCCGAGGGCCGCAAGGCCATCTGGCATTGAGCGAGGCGAGCATGAGCGAACAGAAGACCCTGACTTTCGCCCTCATGGACGCGCCCTTCGAAAGCGCGCGCTCGACCACGGCGCTGCGCCTGATCGATATCGCGGTGAAGCGCGGCTATGACGTGAACGTCTTCGCTTACGAGGGCGCCGTCTATCTGCCCTTCGCCGGCCAGAAGCCGCACGCCAACGCGGTGCACGGTCACGACGTCGAGCAGGAAGACCATCCGCTGCCGCGCGAGTGGATCGCGGCCATCATGCAGGAGGCCAAGCGCAAGGGCGCCACCTTCGAATGGGTCAACTGCGGCCTCTGCGTCGACGAGCGCGGGGCCGAGGACTCGGTCGACGGCGTGCGTCGCGGCACGCCGGCCGATTTCTGGGCCATGGCCGAGACGTCCGACAACACGCTCGTCATCGCGACGAAGTGAGGAGAGCTCGCATGAAAGTGCTCAACGTCATCGAGACCGCCTATCGCGCGACTCTCGAAGAACAGGACGACCCCGTCGTCTGGATCAGTCATGCCATGAAGGGCGCCGGCGCCGAGCTCGACGTGCTGCTCCGCGCCAACGCGGTGAACTACGCGGTCAAGGCGCAAGTCGTACAGCCGCTCGCGTTCGGCGATCGCAAGCAGAGCCACAGCCCCCAGCTCGCCGACGACATCAGCGCGCTGATCGACAAGGCCGTCGAGGTCTATGTCGTGGAGCAGGACCTGTCGAATCGCGGGGTGCAATCCGAGGAGCTGATCGCCGGGCTGACGCCCCTGCCCTTCGATCAGCTGCCGGCGCTGTTCAAACGCTACGACCAGGTCTGGCACTGGTAAGGGCCGGAACCGAAGAACGATCGACTGCATCCAACGCAACTTTCCCAAATCACCGGAGAAGAACGATGAAGATCCATCGATATGCGATCGTTGCCATCGTGCTCAGCCTCGCTGCGGGCGCTTTGGCGATCGGCGGCCGGGCCGCGGCCGACTATGCCAATCCGCACCTCCTGGTCGAAACCGGCGAGCTGGCTCAACATCAGGGCCAGACCGATCTGAAGGTTCTCGACGTCCGGCCCAAGGAGGCCTACGACAAGGGCCACATCCCCGGCGCCCAGCACCTCGGCGCAGACGACGTGATCGATCCGGACAGCCACGTCCCCGGCGATCTCAAGCCCGCGACGGAACTCGCGGCCATGCTGAGCGCGCGCGGCATCGGCAAGGACATGCAGGTCGTGCTCTACGACGACAAGGGCGGCTTCCACGCCGCGCGCCTGTTCTGGATGCTCGAGTCCCTCGGCCACAACAAGGCCGCGATCCTGAACGGCGGCATTCCCAAGTGGGTCCAGGAAGGCCGGCCGCTCAGCGTCGAGGCGCCGACAGTGGCGCCGGCGCGCTTTGCGATCACGCCGATCCCGCGGCGGATTGCGACCGCCGACTGGCTGCTCGACCGCCGGTCCGACAGCTCGGTCGTGGTCATCGACGTGCGTCCGGCCAAGCTCTACAACGCCGGCCACATCCCCTGGGCGCGCAACATCGCCTGGAAGCAGAACCTGAACGAGGATTCGACCATGAAGTCGGCGGCGGCGCTGACCCGCCACTTCGAGTCCCACGGCGTCACGCCCGACAAGAACATCGCCGTGCACTGCCAGAACGGCAAGGCCGCCGCCCACTCCTA
>JAKSDN010000908.1 GCA_022360075.1 Kiloniellales bacterium
CTACATCCAGGCCACCACCACCTCCTTCGCCGAGGACACCGACGTCGAGTGGCGGCCGCGCCTGCCGCAGTGGCCGGCCGTGGGCGATACCATGGCAACCGCGATCCAGGCGAGCCTGGTCGGCCAGGCGAAACCCGCCGACGCCCTCAACGAAGCCCAGAAGAAGATCGAGGGTATCCTCAAAGGCTGAGGAGTCACCTCGGGCGGAGGGCGCGTGCGGTCGGGCGACGCGGGACGGTCGCGCAGACGGGACGGTTGGCTCGCCGGCGAGCAGGGCTTCGCCCTGCTCCTGGTGAGCCCCGGCCTGCTGACGCTGCTGCTCACCACGACCTTCCCGCTGGCCTACCTGATCTGGAGCTCGTTCCAGAACATCAACCTGGCGATGCCGTTCCTCGACGGCTTCATCGGCCTGGAGAACTACCGCACGATCCTGGGCGACGGCCGCTTCTGGCACGCCATGCAGCTGACCGGCATCTACACCGCCAGCACGGTCGTCCTGCAGCTGGCGATCGGCCTCGGCCTGGCGCTCCTGGTCATGCAGATCCCGGCCGGCCAGTGGGTCTTCCGCATCGTCGCCATCCTGCCGATCGTCCTGGCCCCGGTCGTGGTCGGCCTATTCTGGCGCACGCTGATGCTGGCGCCGGAGTTCGGCATCCTCGACTTCATCGTGCGCTGGCTCGGCTTCGGGCCGGTCAACTGGCTGGGCGCGCCGACCCCGGCGCTGATCTCGGTGATCATCATCCACACCTGGCAGTGGACGCCCTTCGCCTTCCTCGTGCTGCTGGCGAGCCTCGCCTCCCTGCCGCCCGACGTCTACGAGGCGGCGCGCATCGACAAGGCGAACGCCGTGCAGCGCTTCTTCCACATCACCCTGCCGCTGATCCGGCCGGCGATCGTCATCGTGGTGATCATGCGCGCCATGATCGCGCTTTCGGCTTTCGCCGCGATCTTCGCGGCGACCGGCGGCGGCCCGGGGACGGCGACCGAGATCCTGAACCTCTACGCCTACAAGACCTCCTTCGTGGAGCTCAACTTCGGCTACGGCTCGGCGCTCGCGGTCTCGCTGCTGATCATCACGCTCGGCGTCTCCGGCGTGCTGTTCCACCTCCGCACCGCGCGGCGCGGCTGAGCCATGGCGTCTCGCGACAGCCGCAGGACCGCCCGGCAGGCACGCACGACGATCCTGCTGATTGTCTCCTCGGCCCTGTTGCTGGTCTGGGTCTTTCCGCTGATCTGGGCGGTCGTCGTGTCCCTGAAGTCGGAGACCGAGGTGCTGGCCTACCCGCCGCGCGTCTTCTTCGAGCCGAGCTGGGAGAACTACGCCGACGCCCTGTTCGGCGGCTTCTCGATTCTGCCGAGCCTGGGGACCAGCCTGATCGTCTCTTCCGCGACCACGCTGCTGACCATCGTCATCGCCGTGCCGGCGGCCTACGCCTTCGCGCGGCTGCGGCTGCGCGGCAAGAAGACGCTCGGCTTCTACACCCTGGCGACCCAGATGGTGCCGCCGGTCGGTCTGGTGATCCCCTACTTTCTCATTCTCAACAAGGTCGGCTGGCTCGACAGCTATCAGGGCATGATCACGGTCTACCTGACCTTCTCCCTGCCCTTCGCGATCTGGCTGATGGTTTCCTACATGGAGGATATCCCGCGCGAGATGGAGGAGGCGGCCTTCCTCGACAAGGCGAACCGCTTCCAGACCCTCTGGCACGTCATCTTGCCGCAGGTGCGCGGCGGCATCGCGGTAACGGTGATCTTCGTCTTCCTCAACGCCTGGAACGAGTTCCTCTTCGCCGTGCAGCTCGGCGGCAACACCGTGCGCCCGGTCACCGTCGCCATGTACAACTTCGTCTCCGTCGAGCAGACGCTCTGGGCCAGGCTC
The DNA here is from genome assembly GCA_022360075.1 of Kiloniellales bacterium. The sequence continues at coordinate 1,880 of JAKSDN010000908.1, forward strand.
AGCGCCGCGGCGCTGATCGCCATGCTGCCCATGATCATCATCGGCATCGCCGCGCAGCGCCAGATCGTCAAGGGCCTGACCGTCGGGGCCGTCAAGGGCGGGGGGCGCCAATGAGCGCGGATGCGGCCATCCAAGGGCACAAGGGCCGGGTCACGCTGCGCGGCATCCGCAAGACCTTCGGCAGCTTCGAGGCCTTGCGCGGCATCGACCTTGATATCGAGCCCGTCGAGTTCTTCGCGCTGCTCGGGCCTTCGGGCTCGGGCAAGACCACGACGCTCAGGGTGCTCGCGGGCCTCGAGGTGCCGGACGAGGGCACCATGACCGTCGACGGCATCGACGTGACCTACGCCCAGCCCGGCGAGCGCGACGTCGCCATGGTGTTCCAGAACTACGCGCTCTATCCGCACATGACGGTGGAGGCGAACATCGCCTTTCCGCTGAAGATGGACGGCGTGCCGAAGGCCGAGATCGCCGGCCTGGTGCATGAGGCGGCAGCCAAGGTGAAGATCGACCACCTGCTGCATCGCCGCCCGGGCCAGCTCAGCGGCGGCCAGCAGCAGCGCTGCGCCCTGGCGCGCGCCATCGTGCGCCAGCCCCGGCTGTTCCTGCTCGACGAGCCGCTGTCAAACCTGGACGCCCAGCTCAGGCTGGAGACGCGCGTCGAGCTGAAGAAGCTGCAGCGCTCCCTGGACGTGACCACGGTCTACGTGACGCACGACCAGGAGGAGGCCATGACCGTTGCCGACCGCATGGCGATCTTCCTGGACGGCGACATCGCCCAGTTCGGCACGCCGGCGGAGGTCTTCAACCGACCGCTCAACATGGACGTGGCGGCCTTCATCGGCAGCCCGCCGATGAACCTGATCGAGGGTCACCTGGAGGGCGCGACCGTGACCATCGGCGAGTACCGCCTCGATCTGCCCAAGGCGCCGGACCATCCGCCGGGCGCGGTCGTCGTCGGCGTCAGACCCACGCACATCGCACTCGCCGACGCGGGCCTGCCGGCCGAGCTCTATCTCTCCGAGAACCTCGGCGAATCGATGCTGCTCAACTTCACGCTCGGCGATCACCTGATCAAGCTGCGCCTGCCCGAGGTGCGCGGCTTCGCCGAGAACGAAAGGCTGCACCTGGCGCTCGACCCGATGCACGTTCATCTCTTCGATCCGAAAACCAAGCTGCGGATCGAGTGACGGGGCGAGGTCCGCTGCGTTGAGACCAAAGAGGTCAGACTCATGAAAGCCGTCTTCCTGCTCTTCGATTCCCTCAACCGGTTGATGCTGGAGCCCTACGGCGGCCAGCTCGTGGCAACGCCGAATTTCAGCCGGCTGGCCGAGCGCGCCGTCACCTTCGATACCCACTACATCGGCTCGATGCCCTGCATGCCGGCGCGGCGCGACATGCAGTCCGGGCGCCTGGCCTTCCTGCACCGC
>JAKSDN010000086.1 GCA_022360075.1 Kiloniellales bacterium
AGCGTCATGCCGCCCTTGGGCAGCTCCTGCGCCGTCACGAAAGCGTCGTCGGCCTGGGTCAGCACATCGACGATGGCATTGCCGATACCGAGAACGTCGAAGTCTCCGTCGTGCAAGGGTTTAGCTCCAATGTCTGGGATGAGGCCCTGTCGGCGGCGGCAGTATAGCCAGGGGCCGGGTGGCGGCAAGGGTGGTGGGGCGGGTTGAACTCGGGATTTCAGGACCGAACAAGGCGCGTCATTCAGTCCGCTGGCACATCAGGTTCTCTTGCGGGTCGAGACGCGGTGGATTTACCGGCTCTGGTGATCCTGACTCCCGATTGCCGGAGAGGTATTCCACGCCAAGCTATACTCAGCCATATGCCATACGCGGACATGGCTTCGATTCACTGGGCAACCCGAGGCAATTGCTGCAATTTTTGGATACATCGTGAGAGGCTGGCTGAGCGGCGAAGAGCATGTTCCGGTCTCCAGCCAGCGGATCGATCCTCGGTGAATTCGATCATCCTCGCATTGTAAAGCGGCCCCACACTTCTGCCACTGCCATCACGAGGAACAAGATCTGCCTTAATGCTCCGGCGCGAGCGGCGTGCAAGATTGATGAGTGTCTGCTTTGGATTTTCAAGATCATCAGGATCTTCGGGAAAGTTGGCTTCTGCGACTCCGAGCAAACGGGCGACACGTTCCCTATCGGCAAGTAGCCAAGCCTCAATCATACGAACTGCAATTCGAAAGTACATTTGGTGGGATGGGCAAGGAAGCCATTGCTGAAGACACGTCGGAGCGCAGTCGCAGTCATTGTCCAAATCAATGAGAACGACCCACGGGCTGAACCTTGCTGCGTTATTATATCCCGCTAATCGTTTAAGAGTCCGTCCGGAAAGTTCATACAACTGGACAATATCTTGCGATTCTGCGGGCCATCACGCGAATGCTGGCGAGCCGGATGAAGGCGACGGCGCTTCGGTTCAGGTTCTCGTAGTCCTTGGCGAGGCGCCGGCAGCGATTGATCCACGCGATGGTCCGCTCCACGACCCAGCGTTTGGGTAGAACCTCGAAGCCCTTGGCTTTGTCGCAACGCTTGATGACCTCGATCCGCCAGCTCGCACTGGCCATGGCCGTGTTCAACCTCCCGCCCTTGTAGGCGCCGTCGGCAAAGACGCATTCCAGGAAGGGAAAGAGGGCGAGGACGTGGTGATTAAGCACCAAGAGCGCGCCGTCGCGATCCTGGATGTTGGCCGGGTGAACCACGGCGCTGAGGATCAGGCCGAGGGTGTCGACGAGGAGATGGCGTTTCTTGCCTTTGACCTTCTTGCCCGCATCATAGCCCGCCGGATCGGTGCGCGGCCCCCTTTTTCTGCGCTTTTCACGCTCTGGCTATCGATCACCCCGGCGCTCGGCGAGGCCGTTCGTCCCTCCAGATCCCGGGCCATCTCGTAGAGCGTATGGTGGATCCGCTCGAGCGTGCCGTCCCATTCCCAGAGCACGAAATAGTCGTGCACCGTGCTCCTCGGCGGCAGATCCTTCGGCAGGGCGCGCCACTGGCAGCCGGTCTCGAGCACGTAGAGAATGGCGTTCAGAATCTCACGCTCATTCACCTCGCGGCGACGTCCGCCACGCTTGGCCGGCGGGATCAGCGGAGCGATCAACGCCCACTCCGCGTCGCTCATGTCGCTTGGATAGCGCAGCCCCTTACGCTCATACTGTCCACGGTTTTCTGCTGTCCACATCGAACTCTTCCTCCGACGAATCGACTCGCTGCTCCGCATCGAATCACAAAGGATTCATTCGACTCAAGAACTTCGCGGACGGGCTCTTAATGCCACCAATAATCCTCCTCATCCTGAGGAGCGCCCGCCAGGGCGCGTCTCGAAGGACGCACAGAATTCATGCAGCACCGTGCGACAGTCCGATCCGGTGAATTCAGATGCTCTTAGCCTGTCGAAGCATGAGGATCGCTCGCTCTCGACGCCCCGGCCGCGCCCCTTCACGCCGCCGCCTGCGCCAGCCCGAACGTGCTGTACTCCCGGGCCAACAAGGCGATGACGCCGAACCAGGCCGCGCAGATCGCCAGCGTCAGCCAGCCGAGCTCTGCCGCGCCGATGCCGAGCGGCAGCCATTGGGTCAGCAAGAGAATGAGCCCCGCGCCGACGACCTTGAACAGGCGATAGCCCAGCATGTCGATCCAGGCCTTGGCCTGATAGGTGTGCACCGGATCGACCGGGATGTAGAGGATTTCCTTGGAGGCGCGGTTGATCGAGTAGGAAAGGCCGCGGTCGGCAATCTTGAGCGCCGAGGCGATCATCAGCACCGGCTGCACCATGAAGCCCAGCGAGCAGACCACGATCAGCAGCGGCTGGGTCGCCATGCCGGCGAAGACGCCGAGGTAGCGGTGGATCAGCGGCGTCAAGACCAGGTTCACGGCGATCGAGACCAGTCCCAGGATGCCGAAGAAGTCCCCGAAGAAGACGGTGCGCTCGTCGCGCTCCGGATAGGCCGCTTCGACCGCCGAGATGAACTGGTACTCGATCACCGGCTGGGCCATCTGGGCGCAGAACAGGGCGGCGGCGATCAGCAGCAAGTAGCGGCTCTGCAGCAGGCTGCGCCAGCCGCCCTCGGCGACGACCGGCGGGCCTTTGCTCGGCACTTCCTCGTAGAGTCCGGCGCGGCCCATCGCCAGGTTCACCAGCGCGGTCAGCACCAGCAGGAGCGCGCAGGAGAACAGCAGGTCGGGCGTCTCCATGGGCGTGTGCTCGATCAGCACGGCGGAGACCTTGGCCCCGAGCGCGCCGCCCAGAAGCCCGCCCGTGCCGACGAACCAATAGGATTTCTTGCCCTCGTCGGTCTCGTTGATCGAGTTGGTCAGGCTCCAGAACTGCTCGACCAGGATGACGCTGAAGATGTCGACGAAGATGTAGAAGCCGAAGGAGGCGCCGGCGCCCCAGACCGGCAGCAGCAGCCGGAAAGCGATCAGCAGCCCGATGAATAGCAGCAGCGAGCCTAGCACCACGCGCAGCCGGCTGTGGCGCTCGACCAGGCGGTGATAGAAGCCGATGAAGGTCCCCAGGGTGAGCGCCGAGATGATCCAGACATAGGGGAAGTTGCTGGCGCCCCAGTACTCGATCAGCAACGAGCGGCTGGCGGTCTTGACCTGGTAGTAGGCGAGGATGATGAGAAAGAAATTGAAGAAGAGGATGGCCGCCCGCCTGGCGAGCCCCCCGTTTCCGCGCCCGGCCGAACCCGACGCCGCCCCGTAATCCGTTGGCATCACATTAACCTTTGCCGATTAAGGTTTTCCGATGCTACCTTCGCGCCCGATGTCGATCCACCGTCTGATCGTTGCCGTGCAGCTCCTTCTGCTGGCGGCCTTTCCCGCCTATGCCGACTCGCTCGACGGCACCCCGCTGCTGCGCGAGAGCTTCGACCCCGGGCTCCAGGAGGGGCTCGAGGATCGGCTGCGGGCCTTGGGCCTCGATCGGGCAGTGGCCGAGCGCAAGCTGGCCGTCGCCCTGGTCGATATCACGGACCCGCTCGAGCCGCGTCTCGCCGAGGTCAACGGCGACGAAATGATGTATGCGGCCAGCCTGCCCAAGATCGCCATACTGCTCGGCGCCTTTGTGCAGATCGAGCGCGGCGCTCTGCGCCTCGATGCCGCGACCCGGGACTCCCTGACGCAGATGATCCGCGTTTCCTCCAATGTCGAGGCCACGCGCATGCTGAACCGGGTCGGCAAGGAGCGCCTCCTCGAGATCCTGCAATCGAACCGCTTTGCGCTTTACGACCCGGCCGTCAATGGCGGTCTCTGGGTCGGTAAGGAATATGGGAAGTCGCCAGCGTTTCGACGAGATCCGCTGCACAATCTCTCGCATGGCGCCACCGCTGTCCAGGCGGCTCGCTTTTACTACCTGCTCGAGACGGGCCAGCTTGTCGGGCCGGCTTTGAGCCGCGAGATGAAGCGCATGCTGGGCGATCCGGGCATCAATCACAAGTTCGTGCGAGGCCTCAGCAACGTCCCTGGTGCCCGTCTGTTCCGCAAGTCCGGGTCCTGGCGCCAATGGCACGCCGACAGCGCGATCGTCGAGCACGGCAAGCACAAGTACATCGTCGTCGGCCTCGCCGAGCACCCCGACGGCGGCAAGTGGCTCGCCCGTCTGATCAAGCCGCTGCACGAGCTCATCGTGCCCCGCGCCAAGCTTGCCGAGGCGCGTCAGTAGCAGCCGAGGTGCCCTGGCGGTCTTGCCGATTGGCTCGATCCACGATCGGGCCGCGCCTTTTCGGGCCCGATGTGAGCGTGATCTCTCCGTTCTTGGCCGGCCCGCAATTTCTGCTCGAATACGAACGTTTGTTTTGCAATTATCCCCCCGGCAAACCGATTGAGGGGGGAATTCATGATCGGACCGAACGTAGGCCGCTTGCTGGGCATCTTGGTGTTGGCGACGCAACTCGGCGCTTGTGCAAGCATCGTCAGCGACAATGACAGCACCACCTACATCGCCACGCAGCCCGAGGGGGCGCGTTGCGAGCTGCACGGTCAGGACTTCACGCGCGTCGTCATGGCGCCCAGCAGCGTGAGCCTTCCCGCCGATGCCGCGCCGATCACCGTGGCCTGCAAGTCCGACGGTTATCGCACGACGACCGCCGAGCTCGACACGAGCATGGATGGCTGGATCGTCGGCAATCTCATCTTCGGTGGCATCATCGGGGCGGCGATCGATGCTTCCCGCGGTGCGGGACAGAAGTACCCGGCGCAGCTCACCGTCTACCTTGACCCCGACACCTTCGACTCGGAGGCGGAGCGGGACGAGTGGTACGAGACCCGCATCGGTACCCTCAAGAACAAGTGGGGCGAACTGATCGACGCCGAGGAGCGGAAGTGCGAGCGCGACTCGACCGAGCTTTGCCGGCGAAAGGTCGAGGAGCTCGAAGAGGCCCGAGACAAAGAGGTCGAGGAGCTGATCAAGAGGCGCGATACTTCCATTGTCAATCAATAGATCGGCGGCTCGGCCCGCTCGGCGATTATGTCGGTCGCGCCGTCGGAGCTTGCTCCAGTTCTTCGCTGCTCGATGACGGGGTGAACTGGTGCATGACGGCGATGCCGGCGACGATGAGCAGCATTCCGAGCACCACGCCCGGGTTCAGGCGCTCGCCATAGAGCAACGCGCCGACGACGCCCATGCAGACGATGCCGGCGCCGGCCCATACCGCATAGGTCAGCCCGATCGGCAGGACCTTGAGCGCCAGCGATTCCAGATAGAACGAGGCGGCGAGGCCCAGGCCGAAGACGAGGGCGGGCAGCAACCGCGTAAAGCCCTGGGTTTCCTTCAGGGCAGTGAGGGCGATCACCTCGAAGAGGATGGCAAACGCCAGGATCGCATAGGTGACGGTCATCCGGCCTCCGCTGCTTCAGGCGGTTCGGGCCATACCGCATTGTCCGTCCCTGTCGTTGTCCCTTCGCATCTAGGAACGAGGGCACGCCCGGCGAAGTGACGCGCGTCACAGAACTTGGAAAACGTTAGAGCCTGGCCCGAAATGAGGCCCGCGAGATCAATGCGTTGCCACACTACAATCGTAAGAGGGTCAAGAGTCCGGGCGGTGTTGGCAGTATCGAGCGATGGTGGCGCGTTGCGATCTTGGCTGCAGTGCCGGCGTGCGTGCTTCGAGACGCTCCTTTGGGGCTCCTCGGCATGAGGAAGGCCTTTGCTGGCATTAAGATTGCTCCTCATGCTGAGGAGCGCTCGGCAGAGCGCGTCTCGGTTGCGCCGGGAGACCGGCAAGGAGTAGGTGGTGA
>JAKSDN010001064.1 GCA_022360075.1 Kiloniellales bacterium
ATCGCCGTCGTGCCGCACGAGCGCTATCGCGAGCCCGCCTGATTCGGCAACGGATGGGATCGGCGCGAACGCGGAAAAGGGAGATCCGCATGGCCATCTGCTTCAATCCGCCCGGCCTCTGGGGCCGGCAAGGCGGCAGCTTCTCTCAAGGCGTGGTGCAGCCCGAGGGCCGCGTCGTCTATTGCACGGGCCAGGTCGCTTGGGGCGAGGACAACAAGGTCGTCGGCAAAGGCGACGTCGCCGCTCAGGCGCGGCACTGTCTGGCCCGTGTCGAGATCGTTCTGGGGGCTGTCGGCGGCCGGCTGGACGACATCGTCTCGATGACGATCTTCTACACCGATCCGGCGCAAATCCCGGTGATCGGGACCGTGCGGCAGGAGCTGTTCGATCCGGAGCGCGCGCCGGTCTCAATCTTCATTCAGGTCGCTGGCCTGGTTCATCCCGAGCTGATGGTGGAGTTCGTGCCGATCGCCGTCGTGCCGCATGCGCGCTATCGTGAGCCCGCCTGACTGGGACGAACACCACCTCGCAATGCCCCTCTTCCTCGAGATCCTGACCACCATCACCGGCCCGATCGTGGTGCTGATCGGGCTCGGCTGGCTCGCCGGCCATCGGCTGAAGCTCGATGTGGGCGGGCTCAACCGGCTTCTACTCTACGTGATCATCCCCGCCTTTCTGGCGCACTACCTGGCGACCTCCTCCGTGCCGATCGGCGCGGCTTGGGACACCGCCTGGTTCACCGCCGTTCAGTTCCTCGTCCTGGCGGCCGTCGGCTGGGCGATCGCCCGGGCCTGCGGCCTGCGCGACGGCATGCCCGCGGTGATCGGCCTGGCGATGGCGCTGTCGAACTCCGGCAACTTCGGCCTGCCCTTGGCCGAGCTCGCCTTCGGGTCCGACATGGTCCTGCACCAGGCGGTGATCGTCAGCACCCAGTCGATCTTCGTCTTCACCCTCGGCTTCGTGATGATCCTGGGCGCGGCCGGCTGGCGCCAGGGCCTACGCGGGCTGATCAACCCGATCTTTCCCGCGGTGATCATCGGCCTCACCCTCAACGCCTTCGAAGTCGAGCTGCCCACGCTGGTCGGCCTGCCGCTCGAGATGCTAGGCCGGCTCTACACGCCGCTCGCGCTCTTCACCCTTGGCGCACAGCTCACCACGATCCGGACCGAGGGCCTTGGCCGGCCCCTCGCACTTACCGCCGGTCTGAAACTCCTGCTGGCCCCGCTGCTCACCTGGCTCGCCCTGCTGCCGCTCGCGATCGAGCGCGACATCGCAGACCTCCTGACCGTCACGGCCAGCGCGCCGGTCGGCGTCACCCTGGCCATCCTCGCCGCCCAGGCCGGCCGCGCCACGGGGCTCTCGGCGGCCGCGGTCTTCGTCACCACGGTGATCAGCCCGCTCAGCGTCTCCCTCTGGCTGCTGTTCCTGCGCGCCTGAGGCGGCTCGGGACAAGGCAGCCATGCGTGGGCCCGCCTTTTCCAGCCGGGCCTTTCGGCTATGATTGGGCCAGCAACGACGTGAAACGCGAGGACCCCGCCATGACCCCTGCGGATGGCGCGACGGCGGCAGCCGTCCAAACGACGGGCGCCGCCCCGGCCGCGAAGCCGGTTTTCGCCTGGGAAGATCCGCTCCTGCTGGACGATCAGCTCAGCGAGGAGGAGCGCATGGTGCGCGATGCAGCGCGCCAGTACTGCCAGGAAAAGCTCATGCCGCGCATCCTGGAGGCCAACCGGCACGAGCGCTTCGACCGCGAGATCCTGAACGAGATGGGCGAGATGGGCTTCCTCGGCTCGACCCTGCCCGAGGACTACGGCGGCGCCGGCGTCAACCACGTCTGCTACGGCCTGATCGCGCGCGAGGTCGAGCGGGTCGACAGCGGCTACCGCTCGACCATGTCGGTGCAGTCGAGCCTGGTGATGTATCCGATCTACAGCTACGGCACCGAAGCGCAGCGCCGCAAATACCTGCCCAAGCTGGGCACAGGTGAGCTGGTCGGCTGCTTCGGCCTGACCGAGCCCGACCACGGCTCCGACGCCGGCGGCATGAAGACCCGCGCGACCCAGGTGAACGGCGGCTACCGCCTCAAGGGCGCCAAGATGTGGATCTCCAATTCGCCGATCGCCGACGTCTTCGTGGTCTGGGCCAAGACCGAGGACGACAAGATCCGCGGCTTCATCCTCGAGAAGGGCATGGACGGCCTCTCGGCACCCAAGATCGAGGGCAAGTTCTCGCTGCGCGCCTCGGTCACCGGCGAGATCGTGATGGACGACGTCTTCGTGCCCGAGGAGAACCTGCTGCCCAACGTGAGTGGTCTCAAGGGCCCCTTCGGCTGTCTCAACAAGGCGCGCTACGGCATCGCCTGGGGGGCGCTCGGCGCCGCCGAGTTCTGCTGGCACGCCGCGCGCGGCTATACCCTGGAGCGCAAGCAGTTCGGCAAGCCCCTGGCGGCCAACCAGCTCGTTCAGAAGAAGCTCGCCGACATGCAGACCGAGATCACCCTCGGCATGCAGTCGGTGCTGCGGCTCGGCCGGCTGCTCGACGAGGGCAAGGGCGCGCCCGAGGCGATCTCGCTGTGCAAGCGCAACTCCTGCGGCAAGGCCCTGGAGATCGCGCGCACCGCTCGCGACATGCACGGCGGCAACGGTGTGGCCGACGAGTACCACGTGATCCGCCACGTCATGAACCTGGAGGCGGTCAACACCTACGAGGGCACCCACGACATCCACGCCCTGATCCTCGGCCGGGCGCAGACCGGCATTCAGGCGTTCATGTAGGTCGCAAAGCCTGTCAGATGGCGTTCGGCGCGGTTCTGCCAACCAAAACCACTTCGGTGTCATGCTCGGGCTTGACCCGAGCATCCATTGAGCCGGTAACCGGGACCGTGGATGTGTGGGCGACAGCGTAACGGTGCGCGACAAAGATCGGACCAAGACGGTTCACGGTCCGAGCGAACCGAACCATGGATGCTCGGGTCAAGCCCGAGCATGACGATGTTAGAAGTGGTGGTGGAGAAAACGTGAGATGGACGACACACGCGTGACGATCACCGAAGCCGAGGCGCTCCGCTCCCTCTACGGCACGCCGAACGACATCGCGGCGCAGAAGACGATCCATAAGCTCGACAAGCACTGCCGCAACTTCATCGCGCACTCGCCCTTCCTGGTGCTGTCCTCGGCCGCGGCCGACGGCTCGGCCGACGTCTCGCCCAAGGGCGATGCGCCCGGCTTCGTCAAGGTGCTCGACGAGCAGACGCTGCTGATCCCCGACCGGCGCGGCAACAACCGTCTCGACGGCCTGCAGAACATCATCGAGAACCCGAACGTCGCGATGATCTTCCTGGTGCCCGGCGTGGGCGAGACCCTGCGGGTCAACGGCCGGGCGACGATCACCACCGACCGGGCCCTGCTCGAGCCGCTCGCGGTCAACGGCAAGGCGCCGCAGACCGGCCTGCTGGTTCAGGTGGAGGAGGCCTTCCTGCACTGCGCCAAGGCCATCATCCGCTCCAAGCTCTGGGACCCGGCGACGCAAATCGACCGCAAGAGCTTCCCCACGATCGGTCAGATGATCGCCGATCAGATCAAGGGCCTCGACGCCGAGGAGACCGATGCCTACGCCGATGAGGGCTATCGGGAGCGGCTCTACTGAGCGGCTTCTAGGGCTTCGGCCAGGCAGTCGAGACCAGCAGGCCGGAGGCCGGGCCGGAAACCCTATCGCTCCGTGCTACCGGTGCTCGGCGCGGCCCTGCCGCCGGCCGCCTCCAGCTCGAGCCAGGTGAGCCCGCCGGACAGGCCGAGCCCGGTCGAGTGCTCGAAGGCGATCGGCTGCAGGGCAATATGGTCGCTGCTGCCGCCGATCAGGGCGGCCGCGCCGATGCCGCCGCCTGCCGTGATCGAGGCCTTGCCGCCGCCGTAGTAGCCGGCCAGCACATGGGCGCCCGGCCGCACGTCCTGACCGCCGGTCATGACGGTGAAGTGCATCGTCTCCCGGCGGTTCCAGTTGAGATCCAGCCCCAGCCCGATGCCGGTCGTGCCGCGATAGCGCTCGGTCTGGCCGCCGGTCATCTCGAACACGCAAGTCACGTCGACCCGCGAGTGGATCAACAGGTTTACCCGGGTTCCGGGGACGCTCTCGCAGGTCAGGATGCCTGCCTCGACGCCGCCTTGGGCCGATATCGGCGTTGGCCAAGCAAGGCTAGCAGCCAAGGCGAATGCCAGACTGGTGGTGGAAGTCGTCGATGGGCTCATGCGGCCTCCTCTCATCGGCGGCATGCTAGAGCAGGAATCGCGGGAAGTCCCGCCGGGCCGTGCCGAGGCGCAACTTTGCCTCATCGTCGGTTCAGAGGGTCAGGCTTGCCTTTGGTCCGCTCCGCGGACGCCCCCCACCCTAACCCTCCCTCTCAAGGGGGGAGGGAAAATTCGCAAGTTCGGTCAATGCAGTATATCGCCTCCCCCCTTGAGGGGGAGGTCGGCGCGAAGCGTCGGGTGGGGGGCTGGCGCGAAGCGCCGAAAAGAAGGGTCGCTGTCGAGATCCCGCTCTAAGCCGCGGGCATCATGCGGCCGGAGAGCACCTGGGGCATGGACCAGAACTGCTCGACGCGGCGCAGCGTCTTGTTGGCCTCGGTCAAGACCTCCGGGTCGAGCTGGGCGTCGCCCAGGCGGCCGGAATGGCGGTCGAACAGGCTGTCGAGTTGGCGAAAGATCTCCAGCCCGCGGTCCGAGCAGCGGACGTGGAAGGAGCGCCGGTCGTGCGGGGAGCGCTCCTGGATCAGATAGCCGTTCTCGACCATCTTCTTGACGTTGTAGGAGACGTTGGAGCCGAGGTAATAGCCGCGCTGGGTCAGCTCGCCCACGGTCAGCTCCTCGTCGCCGATATTGAACAGGATCAAGCCCTGAACGTTGTTCAGGTCGCGGACCCCGATGCGGTCGAGCTCCGACTTGACCACTTCGAGACACTGACGGTGCAGGCGCTCGATCAGCGAAATGGTCTCAAGATACGCAGCTTTCACGGCTATCCCCGCAGTCTCGCATTCACAAGAAGAAAACTCGAATACGAGCTTAAGGCGTGGCGCGTTAAAGACAGATTAAGCGCGGGATTTGTGGGAAATTGTGCCTATTTCGAAGCGCGGCCAGGCTCAAGCTTTACCCGCGATCATCTTGATAATCGCTGAATAATCGAGATCGCCACGTCCCGCGTTGACGAACAGCGTGTAGAGCTGGGCTGCCTCCGCGCCCAGCGGCGTTGCGACCCCGGCCTGGGCGGCGGCTTCCTGGGAGAGCTTCATATCCTTGTGCATCATCGCGGCCGAAAAGCCCGGCTTGTAGCCGCGGTTGGCGGCCGAGGTCTCGACGATGTCGGGCACCGGCAGATGGTTGAGCATGGCCCAGCAGGAGCCGGAAGCCTTGGAGGAGATCTCGAACAGGGTCTTCGGCTCGAGGCCCAGGGTCTCGGCCAGCGTGAAGGCCTCCGAAAGCGCGATCATCGAGATGCCGAGGATCATGTTGTTGCAGACCTTGGCGACCTGGCCGTTGCCGGGCCCGCCGGCGTGGACGACGTTGCGGCCCATGATCTCGAAGAGCGGCTTGCCCCTGGCGAAGGCCTCTTCCGAGCCGCCG
>JAKSDN010001344.1 GCA_022360075.1 Kiloniellales bacterium
CGGCGTGCGCAGATCGTGGCTGATGGCCGCGAGCAGCCGCGTGCGGCCCTGGACGAAACGCTCCAGGCGCGCGCGCATCTCGTTGAAGGCCCGGATCGTGCGGCGTATGTCCTCCGGACCCCGCTCGTTGAGGGGCGCGGGCTCCTGGCCCCGGCCGACGCTGTCGGCAGCAGCGGCCAGCGAGCGCATCGGCTGCGTGATACGCCTGACCGAGAAGACCACGATCAACGTAATCGCCGCGGCCATCGCCAACATGGAGACGATCGAGGGCCAGGCCCAGGCCCGCGAGCGCGCGGTCACCAGGGTCGCGGCGTTGAGCCATGCCCCGTCGGGCAAGCCGACGGCGATGGTCAGGCTCAGGCGGTGGGCGTAGCGGCTCCGCCAATGGCCGTGCTCGCGCCAGCGGTGGTGGTCGAAGCGTTCGTCTTCGTCGTCGTCGAACTCATGGTCGTCGTCTTCATCGTCGTCATCGTGCTCGTCGCCGCGGAGCTTCGCCGCGCGCCAACGGAAGAAGCGGTCCTCCGGCTCCTCGATGCGCACGAGCACGGGCGCGGCCCCGCTGCCGTCGAGCTCGCCCTGTAGGCGTTGCTGCAGCGGATTGTCGCGGGCCTCCTCATCCGAGGGCTCGATCGCGCTCTCCGCCGCAAGCCAGAAGCCCAGACGCGGGGTGCTCGCCGCCTCGGTGACCCGCAGGCCGAGCTCGTGTGGCGTCTCCGCAAGTAGCCGGACGACGGCGGCCGTGCGCGAGAGAACCTGAGCCCGCTCGGCCGCGCGCAGCGCCACGCGCCGCTCGTCGAGAAAGATCGCCAGCGAGATGCCCTGGGAGATCACGAGCGCCAGCAGCAGCAAAGCGATCATCTGCCCGGCCAGGCTGCGCGGCCAGAGTCTTTTCATCGGGCCTCCACCTCGGCGGCGAAGACGTAGCCGCCGCCCCAGACCGTCTTGATCAGGGTCGGGTTCTTCGGATCGGCCTCGATCTTGCGGCGCAGGCGGCTCACCTGGTTGTCGATACTGCGGTCGAAGACCTTGGCTGCCCGGCCCTGGGTCAGGTCCAGGAGCTGCTCGCGCGACAGCACCCTTTGCGGATGCTGGAGGAAGGCGCTCAGAAGCTGGAACTCGGCCGTGCTGAGCGGGACGGCGGTGCCCTCGGGGTCGAGCAGCTCCCGCCGCTCGGGATCGAACCGCCAGCGCTCGAACCGGACCCGCCCTTCGGGCAGCGGGGCGCGCTGGGGCGGCAGGCTGTTGGCGCGGCGCAGGACGGCCTTGATGCGGGCCAGGAGCTCGCGCGGGTTGAAGGGCTTGGTCAGATAGTCGTCGGCGCCGATCTCCAGGCCCACGACGCGATCGGTGTCCTCGGCCATGGCGGTCAGGAGGATGACCGGGATCTCGGTGGTCTCGCGCAGGTGCCGGCAGAGGCTGAGGCCGTCCTCGCCGGGCATCATGATGTCGAGCACGACCAGATCGACGGCGCTGGTCTTGAGCGCGCGCTTCAGGGCCGCCCCGCCCTCGGCCGTGCTCACGCGCAGCCCGTGCTTGGTCAGGTATTTCGCGACCAGGTCACGGATGTCGCGGTGGTCGTCGACGACCAGGATGTGAGGCGCGCTTTCCATAGACTGCGATCGTTGGTCCTTCCTCGCCGGCAATATCGGCGCTGGCGGCGCGGCAGCCGCGATGAAAATTGTATCAAACTGTGTCAGCCGCCAAGGCTGGCATGAACTGCGACCAAATCCAGGCCGGTCTGACAAACCTTTGCGACAGGCGCCACCCATCTTTGGGCCATCGACAGCGAGATCCCACGGAGGACACCCGATGCAGACGAGAAGCAAGATCCTGATCGCCGCCGGCCTCGTCGTCGCGCTGAGCGGCGTCGCCGTCGCCGGTGCGACCTACGCCCACGGCTCGAAGTCCGGCTGGCAGCGCGGCGGCTACCATCACGGCGCGTACGGCGAGCACGGCCACAAAGGACGGCGCATGATGCACATGCTCGAGCTCTACGATGCCAACGACGACGGCAAGCTGACCCAGGCCGAGATCGACGGCGGACGCAACGAGCGCCTGGCGAAGTTCGATACCGACAGCGACCAGCGGCTGACGCTCGAGGAGTATCAGGCGCTGTGGATGGACGCCATGCGCGAGCGCATGGTCGACCGCTTCCAGCACCTCGACGATGACGGCGATGCGGTCGTCACGCTGGAGGAGTTCACCGAGCCCTTCGCAAACGTCGTGGAGCGCCGGGACCGCAACGGCGACGGCGCGCTCAGCCGCGACGACTTCCGCTCGCGCTGGGACAACGACGATGACGATGACGATGACCGGCGCGGCTGACGCCACCTGAGCCTTCGAGGCGCTGCTCGGATGCGCTCCGACGCAGCGCCTCGGCGCGTTCTCAGACGTTACGATCCGTCTCCGAGGGCAAGGGCGCCATCTCGGGCGTATAGGGCGCCTGCGCGGTGACCGGCTGATAGGGCTCGTGATCGACCTCGGGCGCCGGCTCGCGCCGCATCAGGCGAAAGACCACGAAACCGGCATAGAGGGCGGCGATCGCCATCGCCAGGAACATGAAGGCCCGCAGGCCCACGACCTGGGTCAGAAGAGTCGCCGCGCCGGGCAGCACGAATGCCGAGACCGACCAGGCGATGAGCAGCGTGCTGGACACCGCGACGTAGTACTGCGGCTCCGCCCGATCGTTGGTGTGGGCATTGGCGACCGCGAAGATCGTCTCGGTCGCGCCGCTCCAGACCGCGAAGATCAGGATCAGCCAAAGCAGGCTCACGCCCGTCGCCTGGCTCGCCAAGCCGGCGCCCGCCGCGACGATCAGCGATGCGATGATCAGCACGTAACGCCGATCGATCCGGTCGGACAGCGCGCCAAGCGGATACTGCACGCCGATCATGCCGAACTGCATGAGGAACATCAGCAGCGCAATGTCTTCCTTGGAATAGTCCTGGGCGGCGGCATAGATCGGCGCGAAGCCCTGAACCATCATGGTCAAGCCGCCAACCGCGAGCAGCCCGGTAAATCCGACCGGGGAGATCCGCCAGACCGGGCCGACCGCGACGGCGACGGTCTCCGGCGGCGGCGGCGTGCGCAGCCGGGTGAGACCGACCGGCAGGATCGCCAGAGTGGCAAAGAGGATGCCCAGCAAGGGTCCGTCTTTCCCCTCGAGGGAAACGTATGTCAGCAGATAGGAGCCGGCACCGATCCCGAGGACGTAGGTCATATAGAAGATCGCGATGATTCGGCCGCGCCAGCGGTTCTCGCTGGCGTCGTTGAGCCAGCTTTGACTGACGATGAAGAGGCCCGATGCCGCGAAGCCGTAGACGGCGCGAGCGCCGATCCAAAGGAGCGGTTGGGTGTCCAAAGCGATCGCCAGGATCGAGAGGATGACCATCGCCGCCAGGGCGGCGAAGACCCGGGCATGGCCGACCCGCTGCACGTAACGTCCGACGATCAGGCAGCCGACCACGCCGCCGCCGGCCATCGCCGTGATGATGGCGCCCGCGACCCAGGGGGCGAAGCCCTCGCTGGCCAGCTTCACCGGGATGTAGGCGAAGAGCAGGCCGTTGCCGACCGCGATCAGCCCCATGGAGAGGATGATGCTGGCGACCGCAAAGGGCGGCGAAGAGACCGCTTCGTCGCGCAAGCCCCCTCCCCTCTCGCGGCCTTGTTCGACTGTCAGCAGACGTTGGAGACGTGATGATAGACGTAAATCGCCTCGAGGCAGGCATCTTCTTCGCCGAACTCGACCTCGAGGCCGGCGTTCTCGAAACGATGCTCGAGCGTCTTGTGGAAGTAGTTGAGGTAAGGCACCGGGACAATGGTCAGGGGCCGCGCGGGATCGTAACTCCAGATGAAGCTGTGCAAGGACCAGTTCTGCTTGGCGGTCCGCAAGGCGTTGCCGGCCAGGGCCAGGCCCGAGTTGATCCCGGCCAGGAGCAACACGATGACGAGGGCCACCGTCATCCTTCGGCTGCTGCGCAGGACCGGCTCGATCGACGCCAGAAGCAGAAGCGGCGCCGCCCAGACCAGCGGCACCCAGCGCGCCTGCCAGGGCTCGGGAAAGAATACGGAGGCGATCGTGGCCATGGCCACGGCCACGAGAAACCCGACGTAAAGCGGCGCCCGGCGGCCGTCGCGGCGGCGGCGCCAAAGGGCAACGAGGAACAGGCCCGCGGCACCCAACATGGCGGCGCTGAAGAAAGGCCCGAAACCGGCGACCCGTACGTCGGGCGTGCCCATCCAGCGGATCTCGCCCAGGCTTACCGTGAGCGGCAGCTTGAGATCCGCATCCATGCCGGGATAGCTGCGCGTCCGGCTGAACAGGGAGACCGCGAGTTGCACCGGCCCCGGCATCTTGAGGGCGTTGTTGGGCCCCAGGCTGACCGTGGTCTTGCGCAGCTCCTTGCGGTCCATGAGCTCGTAAGTGCCGGTCTCCAGCGGCTGGCTCACGAAGGGATGAAAGCCGACGACCGCAGCGCCGAGGACCCCCGCGAGGCCCAGCGTCACGATCCAGCGCCGCAGAGGGACCCGGCACCAGAGCAAATAGGCGCCGAACATCAGCGCGATCATGCCGGCGTAGTAGGGCCCGGAAAATTTGCTGCCCATCAGCAGCACACAGGCGCAGGCGGCGGCCACGAGATGCTCGCGCCGGCCCGTGCGATGGGCCAGGAAGAGCTGGCTGATCATGGTAATCGAGAGCGCGTAGAGCGGCGCATCGACGTAGAAGGACTGGACCTGCGCCGTCACGATCGGATTCAGCGCGATCAGATAGATCAGGGCCAGGCGCAGCGGATCGAGCGGCTCGTTCGTCTCCACCCGCCACCAGGCCAGAAGGCTGATCAAGGCGATGCCGGCAAAGACGACTTGGAAGACCTTGGTGACCTCGAAAGAGCCGAAAAGCTGCCCGGCGGTCTGCTGGAGCAGCCAGATGCCGTGCGGATAGAGGTTCGCCCAGAAGACCTCGCCGCGCTCCTCCAGGGGGTTCCAGCCGCGCGCCATCTCCAGGATGGCCGGCAGATGGTAGGAGGTGCCGTCCCAGGAGGTGTCGTAGAACAGGGCCGAGATCAGCGCCGCGAAGAGGAACAGGCCGCCCAGAACCGCGAGATGGAGCCGGTCTAGGGCCTCGCGCTCACTGCGCAGCCAATGCGCCGACACCGGGCCGGCGAGGAGCGCAACGGCGAAGACCCAGCCGCCCGACGGCAGCCCCGCCAGCCGCAACGACGCCGCCAAGACGACATCCACCGCCATGACCAGCAGCGCGGCTTGGGCCACGAAAGACAGCGTTACCGTGTCGCCGTGGAAGCGAAGCACGGCCTCCGTCCATCGCGGTGGCAGGCGCAAGGCGAGCTGCACGATCGGCTTTCCCCCTGGAGCCGGCGCCCGGCGCCCAAGCACAAAACTGGGGGCGCCGCGGCGCTAGGCTAGGAATCTGACCTGATAGCGAGGTCTAGCCTTCAAGAGCGTGCCGTTGCCACCCCCAAGTTGTCATTGCCGGGCGGGCGAAGCCCGAGCGCTCCGCGCTCCCGGCAATCCATCGGGGTCCGAGACCGGGACTTCGATGGACCCTCGGGTCAAGCCCGAGGGTGACAGTGTTGGGGAGGGCCTGGGCTCAGCCCCTTGAAAACCAACATCTCCTCCCGGACAGACAGTATGCCCGGACAGGGATAGAAGCCAACTCTTGCCAAGTGGTGAACGCCCCGGCGGGGGGCCGTCTAGGGACTCACCGACTCGCCCAGCCATCCGATGGCGGCCTGGACTCCGCCGCTGCCGTGGCGAATGCCGAGCGCGCGCAGGCCGACCTCGGTGGCGCCGAGCGTGCCGAGCAGCATGGGCGCGTTGACGTGACCCATATGGGCGATGCGGAAGGCCTTGCCGCTCAGATCGCCGATCCCGACGCCGAGCACGACACCACACTTCTCGCGGCAATAGTCGAGCAGCGCCCGCGGCGCGTTGCCGTCACTCATGAGGATGGTGGTCACGGAATCGGCCCGCTCGGCCGGCTCCCGGATGTTGAATTCCAGATCGCCGCCCTCGGCCCAGACGGCGACGGCACGGCGTGCCGCCTCGGCCAACAGGCTATGGCGCCGGAAGACGGCCTCCAAGCCCTCCTCGAACAGCAGGTCGAGCGCCCGGCGCAAGCCGAAGAGCAGATGCTCGGGCGGCGTGCCGCAGTACTTCATGTAGTGCTCGGGCCCCTCGCGCTCGGTCCAGTCCCAATAGCGCGTGCGCAGGTCGGCCTCGGCGTGGGCGGCTTTGGCCTTCGCGCCGGCGGCGACGAAGCTCAGGCCCGGCGGTGTCATCAGGCCCTTCTGGGAACCGGAGACCGCGACGTCGACGCCCCAGTCGTCCATCTCGAAAGGCATGGTCGCGAGCGAGGCGATGGTGTCGACCATCAGCAGGGCGCCGTGGCCGGCCGCGTCCATCGCCCGGCGCACCGCCGGAATGTCGTTGACCACGCTCGATGCGGTGTCGACCTGGACCAGCATCACGGCCTTGATCGAGCCCTCGGTGTCGGCGCGCAGGCGCGCTTCGAGCGTCGCCGGA
>JAKSDN010000568.1 GCA_022360075.1 Kiloniellales bacterium
AACGATGTCATCCTCGGGCGAAGACCCGAGGATCCATGGTTGGGTCCGGGCTCATGTCTCCCATGGATCCTCGGATCGGCGCGCCGCTACGCGGCACTTGTCCGAGGATGACAAGCAAAAATGAGGACGCGTTGGAGATTTCGTCGGAGAAGCGACTACGGCGCCGATTAGTACCGCCGCACACAGATGGTGCCGGTTGGCACGATGCAGCCAAGTGCACGGCTCATCCGTGTTCATCGCTGTTCATCTGTGTCGATACCTTGAGTGGCCAAAGGCCAACGAACGAGACGACCAAATCCTAGCCGCGCAACAGCGAAATCCGCAGCCCCGCCCCTAAGCCTGCGCCTCCATCGCCACGATCAGGTCGTGCGGCTCGACGCGGGTGCCGGCGCTGACGGCAACCTCGGTCACCTTGCCGGAGACCTCGGCGTAGACGGCGGTCTCCATCTTCATGGCCTCGATGGTGAAGAGGCGCTCGCCCTTGTCGATCTTCTGGCCGGGGCCGACGGAGACGCTGACGATCAGGCCAGGCATGGGCGCGCCGACCTGGCCGGGGTCGCTTTCGTCGGCCTTGCGGTGGATGCGCCCACTCGCCTCCAGGCTGCGGTCGGGCACCTTGACCGTGCGCGGCTGGCCGTTCAGCTCGAAGAAAATCGTGCGCTGGCCGTCCTCGTCCGGCTCGGAGGTCGCGAGCTTGGTGATGATGAGCGTCTTGCCGCGCTCGATGTCGACGGCGATCTCCTGGCCCGGGGCCATGCCGTAGAAGAACACTGGCGTCGGCAGGGCCGAGACCCGGCCGTACTGGCGGCGGTGCTTGGCGTAGTCCAGGAAGACCTGGGGATACATGAGATAGCTGGCGAGCTCGCGGTCGTCGATGTGCCGGCGCGCCTTGCGCTCGGCCTCGGCGCGCTCGGCCTCGAGGTCGGCGGGCGGCAGGATCGCGCCGGGCCGCACGGTGATCGGTTCCTCGCCCTTCAGCACCTTCTTCTGCAACGCCTCGGGGAAGCCGCCGTAAGGTTGGCCGACCTCGCCCTTGAAGAAAGCGACGACCGAGGCGGGGAAGGCGATCTCGCGTTCCGGATCGAGCACGTCCTCGGGCGAGAGGTCGTTGGTCACCATCATCAGCGCCATGTCGCCCACGGTCTTGGAGGTTGGCGTCACCTTGATGATGTCGCCGAAGAGGTCGTTGACCTGGGCGTAGGCCTTCTCGACGTCGTGCCAGTGCTTCTCCAGGCCCAGTGCCCGGGCTTGCTCGCGCAGATTGGTGTACTGGCCGCCGGGCATGCCGTGCTCGTAGACCGAGGCGGCGCCGGCGCGCATGTCGCTCTCGAAGGCGAGATAGTTGCGCCGCACGTCCTCCCAGTAGCCCGACAGGCTGCGCAAGGCCCCACGCTCGAGCCCGGTGTCGCGCGGCGAGCCGCGCAGCGCCTCGACGATCGCGCCGAGATTGGGCTGCGAGGTTAGGCCGCTCATGGAATCGAGCGCGGCGTCGGCGGAATCCACGCCGGCCTCGGCGGCAGCCAGCACGGTCGCCGCGGTGAGGCCGCTGGTGTCGTGAGTGTGAAAGTGGATCGGCAGGCCGATCTCTTCCTTCAAGGCCGTGACCAGGCGGCGCGCCGCCTCGGGCTTGCAGAGCCCGCCCATGTCCTTGATGCCGAGGATGTGCGCACCCGCGGCCTCCAGCTCCTTGGCCATCTTGACGTAGTAGCTGAGGTCGTACTTGCTGCGGCTCGGATCGGTGATATCGCCCGTGTAGCAGATCGCCGCTTCGCAGAGCTGCCCGCTCTCCAGCACGGCGTCCATGGCGACGCGCATGTTCTCGACCCAGTTCAGCGAGTCGAAGACGCGGAACAGGTCGATGCCGGCCTCGGCCGACTGCTTGACGAAGAAGCGCACGACGTTGTCGGGATAATTCTTGTAGCCGACGCCGTTGGCGCCGCGCAGCAGCATCTGCAGCAGCAGGTTCGGCACCCGTTCGCGCAGCTCGGCGAGACGCTCCCAGGGATCCTCCTGGAGGAAGCGCATGGCCACGTCGAAAGTCGCGCCGCCCCAGCATTCGAGCGACAGCAGCTCGGGCAGGAGATGGGCGTAGTGTGGCGCGACCTTCTCGATGTCGTGGCTGCGAAAGCGCGTGGCAAGCAGCGACTGATGGGCATCGCGCATGGTGGTGTCGGTCATCAGCAACTTCGTCTGGTCGCGCATCCAGGCGGCGAAGCCCTCGGGCCCGAGCTCCCGCAGCCTTTCGCGACTGCCCGCGGGCGGCTCGCCCGCCGGCAGCTCGGGGAGCTGCGGCTCGGCGAAGGCCGGCGGCCGGTCCCGGCCCGCGACCTCGGGATTGCCGTTGACCA
>JAKSDN010000864.1 GCA_022360075.1 Kiloniellales bacterium
GTGAAGCTCAGGTGTCGGGCTGCGGCCTCGAAGGCGCGAAGCGGGTTCAACGGAGGCAGCCGTTGGGTCATGTACCTAGAGCGGACTCAGGCCAGCGTCGATTTCGTTCCATAGTCGGGACACCTGTATCCCTACCACAGACCCAGAAGCTCGCGTTCTGACTCGATGTATCCTGCGCGATGGTAGAGGCAGTCGCCCGGCATGATCCGACCGAGAGCACGTTTGCAGACCACGATTCCTTCTTCGTCAAAGTTGATGGTTTTTGAAGCCTTCCATGGCTTTTCTGGGTAGTGAATTCGCCCTGCCTCTTGGCCTTTGATGACCCTGTCCCCAAGGTCGAAGAGGGGTTCAAAAACACCAGTGTTCTCTGCGTAACAGTAGTACTGCGGCTTATCGAGGCGCATGAACTGTGTTGTTGGCACTGTGTTCTTGGATTTCCTATTCTCAATGATAGAAAGGTGAGCGAGCGCTCTCTCGATCCCGTCAACGCCGAGCTTCAGTGCTGCTCGAGAGATGCGGCCGCCACCGCCGAGCTCCGACATAAGGCAGGGCACGGCGTTTCTCTCCGCGGCGCCTGCAATTGTTTCGTCGGCGTAGCCAGTCGGGCTCTCCGTGACCAGTGTTATCGGAGCAGCAAAAGTCTTAGCAAGCGTGAGCACGACGTCTCCGTGGGTTTTGATCGCGTTGCTTCTAAGAAGAGCGAGAGGCAGATACTCAAGAGATGTCCCGCCGGAGTGCAAGTCGATGTGATAGTCAACGCGCGGGAACACGCTCTGCTCGAGGAAATCGGCAAGCATCTTTGTCGGACTGCCGTTGGCGTCGCCGGGGAAACAGCGGTTGAGGTTCAGATCGTCGATCGGAGAAACGCGTAAACCCGCTTGTGCTGCTGGACTATTGACGGCCGGAAGTAGGATGAGCTGGCCAGTGACAGCTTCGGGGGCTAGAGTCTTCGCCAACTCTGAAAGCACGACCTGACCCTCGTACTCGTCGCCATGGACGCCGGCTGTCAGCAGGATCGTAGGACCTCTACCATTCTTGACAGAGATGATTGGGACCAGGATTTGCCCGTAGGCGGACCGGTGAACGGAGTGTGGAATCTGCAGGAAGCCCCGATGCAGGCCTGTTACATCCAGATCTATGGTGCAGGTCACTTTGCTTGCCAATCTAGACATCTAGCTTCCTCCGCCGACACCCAATATGTGCGCTCATTGGGTCGTCGACACTTTTATCGTTCGATGGTACTGGCCGAGCGCCTTCGGCCACTGCTGCTATCGCGCTAGTAAGGGCGTCTATGTCATTATTCGTTGTACAGAACGACGGCGTGACCCTTACACACGAGCCTTTCGAGACGCCGTTTCGAGCGACAGTGAGGATGCCGTAGTCTCTCAGCAGGGTCTGAGCGATTTCCATGTTCTCCTCGAAGTGTGTCTTTCCGACAATCCGGAACGAAGTGATTCCGGCAAAGGCCAGAGGATCGTTAGGCGTCAGGACTTCGACCTTTGGATGTTTGCGCAGCTCTTCCGCCCAGAGAGACCGGAGGTACCTGAGTCTTGCTGCTTTCCTTGCCGGGCCGATGGCTTCGTGCAAGTCGAGCGCCGTCATTGCCGCCAGGAACGCCGGCATGTTCGGCGTTCCCAGCCGGGTACGGTTTTGGATGTCGTCCTGCGAAAGCTCCTCGGAACAGATATCCCGGTCGATATCACGAATGCGGCTCTCGCGAATAAAGAGGGCGCCGACGCCGTTCGGCGCACCAATCCACTTGTGAAGCGTGAGTCCGACGAAGTCCGCGCCGCTCGCAGACAGCCGGAAGTCGATCTGTCCCCAGGCATGCGCTGCGTCGACCAGGACATCTACGGCCCTTTCCCTGGCGAGCCCAATGATGTCTTCGACGGGCAGGAGGAGGCCCGTGCGGTGGCTAATGTGGGTCAGAAGAAGGACCTTTGCCTTTGGGTTTTGGTCGAGCGCGCGCTCGTACGCTTCAAGGCAATTCCGACGCGTCGCAGGCTCGGGTAGTGCGATTTTGACGACCTTGGCGCCACATCGCCGTGCCAGGGCTTCCATGGCTCCTTGCATCGCGTGGTAGTCGAGATCGGCGTACAGCACGGTCTCTCCAGGGCGCAGCTTGTTGTATCCGCAAATCAGACTCGCCATGGCTTGCGTGGCGCTCTGCGTCAGGGCGATCTCGTTGACCTTCACGCCTAGAGCTTCGGCGATCCTCAACCTGATTCGCTGGAGGTCTTCCTCGGCTTGCGTCCGGGCGTAGAGAGGGTGTTCGCGGTTGATGCGGCGGATTTCAGATACAAAGCTCTCTAGGACTGGCTGTGCCAACAGACCGCCATAGGCGTGCTCAAAATTGATGACATCGTCGGAGGTCTCATAGAGGTCGGCGACGGCCCGCCAGTAGGACTCTGATCGCGCAGCGGCATCTGGGTTCTCGGGGACCGGTGGAAGATGAAGGGAGAGAGGTTGCACCATCGCTGCTCACGCCCTTCTCAAGCGTGGGTCGAGACGATCGCGTAGCCAGTCGCCGCAAAGGCTCATCGCCAGGGTCGTGACGACGATCAGGCAGCCGGGAAAGAGAGCAAGCCACCAGGCGTTGAACAGATAGTCGCGCCCGAAGCCGAGGAGAGCGCCAAGGCTGGTGTTTGGCGGCTGAATTCCCAGGCCTAGAAAGCTGAGAGCCGATTCCCAGAGAATCGTTTCCGGGAAGTTGAGGGTCACCTGAACAATCAGGGCGCCGGCCACGTTGGGCAGAATGTGCTTGGCATAGATTCGCCAAGGACGCGCCCCGGCGGTTCTCAGAGCGACGACATAGCCGCGTTCTTTCGCAGCCAGCGCGAGACCCCGCGCAATGCGTGCGTAGCGCTCCCATCCCTGGAGGCCCAGGATGCAGACAAACAGCACGAGGTTGTTGCCAAGGAAGGCTATGGCCGCCAGTGCCAGGATGATGAAGGGCACGGCTGCCTGGAAGTCGACCAGCATCATGATCAGGTCATCAACGACACCGCGGAAATGGGCGGCCAGGAATCCAAGCATGGTGCCGAGCACGGCACCGATTAAGGTGCCAACAAGGGCGATCAGCAGGCTGAAACGGGTCGCGTGAATCAAGCGGCTCAACAGGTCGCGACCCAGGTGGTCCGTGCCGAGCGGATGTGCCCAGCTTCCACCGAAGAGAGCAGGAGGTGCGAGTCGGGCCCGAAGGTCGATTGCCGTATAGTCGTAAGGGCTCAGGAGTTCGGCACCTACTCCGATAAGCGCCACCCCAGCTAACCAGGCGAATGCAAGTTTGACGGTCAATGGGGCAACCGCCTTGTGCCGCTTCGCGGGGTCCTCGTGGCCCGCAATACGCCGTGGGCTGCCCGAGATCGTTAGCTTGCTCATCACTGGAGCACCCTTGAGCTTCCACCCGCCAAACGGACCCGTGGATCGAGCCAGCCGTACAGCAGATCGACGAGCAGGTTTGTCGTCACCATAGTGGCCGCGATCAAGAGAACGATCACCTGAACGACAGCCAGGTCCCGGTTGTTGACCGAACTGACGAGTAGATGGCCGACCCCTGGCCAGGCGAAGACCGTTTCGCTGACGATCGCGCCGCCGATCAAGGCCCCGATCATGAAGCCCGCGATGGTTACCACCGGTATCGCTGCGTTAGGCAAGGCGTGCAGGTATACGATCCGCACCCAGGGCAGCCCCTTGGCTGTGGCACCTTCTATGTAGTGCTGCTGAAGGACTTCGAGGACCGTGGTGCGAACGAATCGGGCATAGATGCCGGTCCAGGACAGTGCGATCGTCGCAACGGGCATGAAGAAGTGCCAGATCGTGTCGCTGCCGCTCGTCGGTAGAAGGCGAAGGGTCACCGAGAAGAGAAAGATCATGAGCACGCCGAGGAAGAAGTTCGGCACGGCGTAACCCAGGACAGCAAAGGTCATCACCGTGCGGTCGAGCTTCGTGTTGTGGTGAAGTGCTGCGACGACACCCGCAGGGATCCCGATCGCTACGGTGAAGAAAAAGGCCGGCAGCATCAGGGCGAGTGTCTTCGGTACGCGCTCAAGGACCATTTCGACGGCGCTGCGCCCTTCTATGAAAGATTGGCCCAGGTTGCCCTGTGCGATGTTGGCGATGTAGAGCAGGTATTGCTGCCAAAGAGACCTGTCCAAGCCCCAGGCGCGACGATAGAAATCCAGGGTCTCCGCCGGTGCATCGGGGGGCAGGATCGCGAGCAAGGGATCGCCGGAAATGCGTAGCGCAAAGAACACGAAAGTGACGACCACCCAAAGCGTGAGCAGTGCTCGCACGAGCTTCTGAAGCGCGAACCGCATTCCTATCGGCCTCTCTGGGCAGGCCGATCCTGCGCCACCGCATGGATCCGCAACGAATCATCGGTGGCGGCGTGGCAGGCGACTCGATGTTGCGATTGGAACAGCGAAATGCCCGGCGCCTCGACCTGACAGCGTGGTGTTGAGATAGGGCAGCGCGGATGAAAGCGGCAGCCGGACGGTGGCTCCGAAGCGGCGGGAGGCTCGCCGACCAAGATCTTCTGTCTGTCGCTCTTCTGTCCCTTGAGGCGCGGCACCGAAGCCACCAGGGCACGCGTATAGGGGTGTTTCGGTGTGTTCAGGACAGCTGCGACGGGGCCCTCTTCGACCAACTGGCCCAGGTACATGACCGCAATCCGATCCGCGAGTTGCCGAATGACACGGAGGTCATGGGTGATAAAGAGGTAAGCGACGCCTGTTGCCCTCTGCCGCTGTTTCAGCAGGGCGATGGTCTGGGCTTGGA
>JAKSDN010001533.1 GCA_022360075.1 Kiloniellales bacterium
CGCGGGAAGTTGCGCCGGATGGTCAGGATCGGTGGGTCTTCGATCATCGCTTTGTTCCGCTCGTGGTGACGACCTATGCTATCGGCCGGAGATCGGGGGTGCCAGGCGTCAGGAAGGCAGGAGTTAGGCGGGTACGGTCGCATGTCGATCTGCCGAGCGATCCTCACGCTTCGACAGGCTCAGCATGAGGGGATCCAAGTGAGATCTTCCTTTCCAACATCTCCCCTCACACTGAGCCTGTCGAAGTGGGAGGATCGCTCGCTCTCGTCGTGCGGCGCTACGGCCTACCCATGACAGACGATCCTGCCTGGCGCCGCAAGGCCTACAACGTCGCCGCCATGCGCGCGCTCGCGAGGCGGGTGCTGCCGCGCGCGGTCTTCGACTTCAGCGACGGCGGGGCCGAGGACGAGATCACGCTGAGACGCAACGAGGCGGCCTTCTCCGCGGTCAGTCTGCTGCCCCGGCCGCTCGAAGGCGCGGCCGAGCGCGATCTCTCGATCGAGTTGTTCGGTCATCGCCTCTCGATGCCGCTGATCGTCGGGCCGACCGGCCTGCAGGGCCTGTTCTGGCCGGACGGCGAGCGCGCCGCGGCGCGCGCGACCATGGCGGCGGGCACGGCCTTCTGCTTGAGCCACGGCTCGGTCTGCACGCTCGAGGCGGTCGCCGGCACCGGCGTGGCGCCGCGCTGGATGCAGATCTTCATCTACCGCGACCGCGACGACACGCGCGCCTTCGTCGACCGCGCCGAGGCGGCTGGCTACGACGGCTTGGTGCTGACCGTGGACAACCAGCTCCTCGGCCAGCGCGAGCGCGACATCCGCAACGGCTTCACCATTCCGCCGCGCTTCGGCGCCGCCGATCTCGCGGCGATGGCGACCAAGCTGCCCTGGCTGTTGCGCATGCGCCGCGCCCTGCCCGGCCTCACCTTCGGCAACTACGCCAAGCCGGGCGAGACGGCGGATCTTTCGCGCATGGCGGCCCGACTCGAGGCGATGCTCGATCCCTCGCTCTCCTGGGCCGACGTGGACTGGCTGCGCCAGCGCTGGAAAGGCACCTTCCTGCTCAAGGGTATCCTGCATCCGGATGAGGCACGCGAGGCGATCGCACGCGGTGTCGACGGGGTCATCGTCTCCAACCACGGCGGACGCCAGCTCGACGGCGCGGCCGCCACCGCCGAGGCCCTGCCGCGCGTGGTCGAGGCCGTCGAGGGCCGCATTCCGGTCCTGGTCGACGGCGGCATCCGCCGCGGCGTCGATCTGCTACGCGCCCTGGCTCTCGGCGCCAGCGCCGGCCTGATCGGCCGGCCGCAGCTCTGGGGCCTCGCCGTTGCGGGCGAGGCCGGCGTTGCCCACGTGCTCGCGCTCTACCGGCGCGAGCTCGACCGGGCGATGGGGCTTTGCGGGCTATCGGAGATCGGGCAAGTCGGGCCGGGGTTGATTGATCGGGTGCAGTGAGTCCCCCCTCACCCAGCTCCGGCTAAGGCTCGGCTCCTCGCCTCGCCTAGCCTCCACATCCCTCTCCCCCCACGTGGGGGAGAGGTTAGGTGAGGGGGGCGTGTCGGATCCTTCGGCTGGAAAAACCGGCCGCGCCACTCACCCGCCACCGCCCATCAGAGGCTCGAACCCCCAGGTGAACAGCGGCCGGCCGCCGTCTGCGGTCACGACCGCGACCTCCTCGAGCCAGGAGCGGTCGCGCTCGCCGCCCGGGTAGAGGAGGTGGATCGGGACCACCATGCCCTCCTCCAGCATCCAATCGCCGTTCGGCTCGCCATCCGCGGTGGTCTGCTCGAGGTCCATGTGCGAGAGCCCAAGCCCGTGGAAGAAGATCGCCGCAGCATCGGCATCGGGCAGGCCTGCCTTGCGATAGACCTCGCGGCCCGTGGTTTCCAGGGCGCTCACCCTGACTCCGGGCCGCACGGCCGCGAGCACCGTTTGGCCTACTTCGGCGGTGGCTTGCGCGCGGCGCTTCGCCTCGCCCTCGGGCGCGCCGCCGACGATCCAGCTCTTGCCGCCGTCCCAGCAATAGAGATCCAGCGTGCCATGGCAGTCGAACATGACGTTCATGCCCGGCTCGATATCGAAGTCTTCCAGGCCGGTCTGCAGCGTGATAGCTCGGTCGCCGCCGCAGAGGTGGCCCAGGACCATGCCGCCCGGATCGCGCACGAAGCCGCCGAGCTCGACCGCCACGCGGGCGTAGGCCCTGTTGAGATCGCGCCAGCTCATGCCCCTCTCCCAACCGGCCACGGTGCGCTCGATGGCCGTCTGGTTGAGCTGCGTCGCGCGCGCCATCAGCGCGAGCTCCGTGTCAGTCTTGACCGCGCGGGCATACATCATCGGGTCGTAGCCGTCGGCAATGGTGATGGCCTCGGGCCCGTAGCGGACGCCGAAGCCCATGTCGTCGAAGGCAACGCCGCCCCGGTCGAGCCCCAGATCCTTCATCGCGCTCTGCAAGGCGCTCGCCATGTCGTAGGCGTAGTTGCCGCGGCCGCGCTCGACCCAATCGAGGCCCGCGCCGGCCTTGGGGATGAACCGATCAATGTCCTCGGGCTTCGGCGCGCCGCCGTGCCCGGCCATAACGCCGCGCAGGGGACGCAGATCCTCGATCCAGCTCGGCTGAGCCAGGAAGGTGCCGACATAGCAGTCCATTATGACCAGGATCGGGCTCTCCGGCGCGTGGCGCGAGAGGACCACCGCGTAGGGCCGCGGCTCGTCGGACTTGTGGGCAACGCCGTTGAAGCCGGAGAGGTAGAAGACGTTCTGCGGCGAGGTCACCACGATGCCGTCGAGATCGCGCGCCTCCAGGGCGTGCAGCAGCCGGTCGAGGTTGCAGAAGCGTGGTGGCAGCGGCGCGCGCTCGAAGTCCGTTCCGCCGTTCCGGTCCAAGTTCGGCATGTCTCCCCCC
>JAKSDN010000352.1 GCA_022360075.1 Kiloniellales bacterium
CCGCGCAGTAGAGGCTCGGGCCCGGGCTGCCGCCCGGCAGGGGCTGGCCCGGCAGGCTGCCGGAGACGACCACCGAATAGGCCGGCACCCGTCCCTGGAAGATCTCGCCGCTCGCCCGGTCGACGATCTTGGTCGAGGCGCCGATGTAGACGCCCATGGAGAGCACGGAGCCGCGCTCGACGATCACGCCCTCGGCGACCTCGGAGCGGGCGCCGATGAAGCAGTCGTCCTCGATGATCACCGGCTCGGCCTGCAAGGGCTCGAGCACGCCGCCGATCCCGGCGCCGCCGGAGATGTGGCAGTTCTTGCCGATCTGCGCGCAGGAGCCGACCGTGGCCCAGGTGTCGATCATGCTGCCAGAGGCGACATGGGCGCCGACGTTGACGAAGCAGGGCATCAGCACGACGCCTGGCGCGATGAAGGCCGAATGGCGCACGACGCAGCCCGGCACGGCGCGGAAGCCGGCCGCGCGAAAGCGGTTCTCGCCCCAGCCGGCGAACTTCGAGGGCACCTTGTCCCACCAGGGCGTCGCCTCGCCGGGGCCGCCGGGAATGCTCGCCATGTCGTTCAGCCGGAAGGACAGCAGCACCGCCTTCTTCAGCCATTGATTGACCTTCCAGCCCTCCCCGCCCGGCTCGGCGACGCGGAACTCGCCGTTGTCCAATCCCTCGAGTGCCCGCGCGACGGCATCGCGCACCTCACCCTGGGTCTGCGGCGAGACCTGGTCGCGCTGCTCCCAGGCTTCCTCGATCGTTTGCGCAAGCTGCTCGGCTTTCATGGGGAGTCCTGCCTGGTGTGCGGCCGGTTGTGGATAGCGGTGGAGCCCGGGAAGATGCGCGAGCGGTCTTGGCCTGTCAACGGGCGCCGGACCCGCCGCCATCCTCATGACCGGACCGTCGTGCCCCTTCGCCCAGGCCGAGCAGCCAGTCGGTCAGATCCTCGATGACGTGATGCACGAAGTCGGCCTCGTGGCCGTTGCCGGCCCAGCGCGTGTCGCCGGCCAGCCATACGGTCGTCATGCCCAGCGCGGCGGCCGGCGCCAGGTTGCGGGCGCTGTCCTCGATGAAGACCGTGCGGCTCGGCTCGAGCCCGTGGTTTTCCACCAGCCGTGCGTAGATAGTGGGATTGGGCTTCGGCCGGTAGTCCGCGGCCACGATGTCGAAGACCGCCTCGAAGTGGGCTGTGATGCCCAGCCTCTCGGTCACGCGCGATGCGTGGGCCGCCGAGGCATTGGTGAAGATCAACTTACGGCCGGGCAGGGCTGCGATCGCGGCGTCCAGCGCCGGGTTCGGGGATAGGGCGTCGAGCTCGATGTCGTGCACGTAGTCGAGGTAGATATCCGGATCGATGCCGTGGTGATCCATCAGGCCGCGCAGCGTCGTGCCGTGCTGCTGGAAGAAGCGCTTCTGCGTCTGCCGCGCCGTGGCCGGATCGAGGTCGAGCGTCTCCTCGATAAAGCGCTGCATACGCCGGTCGATTTGGGCGAAGAGATCGCAGGAGGCGGGATAAAGCGTATTGTCGAGGTCGAACAGCCAGGCCTCGACCGCCTCGAGCGCGACCGCCGTCCGATCCCTTGCCTCGCCCACCGCCATGGCGGGAAGTCTGCGACCGCGGGCCTTGCGTTGCAACCGGCTTCCGGCGGGCCAGTGGGCCCGTACCGCCGCGACTACCCGTAACAGGCGCATAAGCTACTCGCGAGGCCAACGCCTGATTTGAAAAGGCCTCTGTCTTCAAAGGTTTTTCTTATCCTGCGAAGCGAAATTCGCTGGCAAATCGCCGCGGCCTTAAGCTCATTTTAATGCCGTCGCGTCAACCTCGGATGCCCGCTAAGTGTTTGAACTGGGGTCCTTCGTCCGAGAGGCACACGATGGCGCGGGTCACGGCCGCCGAACCGATCTCCGAAGCCTATCAGCGGATGGCAAGCGACCATCCGAACTTCGGTCTATTCTCGTCCGGGGGACCCTTCGAGTCCTTCCCGGGACCGGTCCTCGTCGCCGGTCCCAGCGGCGTCGTGCTCGGCGCAAACGCTGCGGCCGAGTGGCTGGTGAAGCTGCTGCAGAGCGGCGGCACGCCGGAGCTGCGCGAGGCGATCGAGGCCGGTCTCGACGGCCGCGTGGCGCAGATCAGTCCCCTCTCGCGCCGCGACGGTGACAAGCAGGGCAAGCTCGGCCAGTCTTTCGACCTGCTCGTGCTTCCCTGGGCGGATGCGCCGGCGGCTCTGCTGCTCGGCCGCGACATAACGCTGGAGCGCAGCCTGCGCGGAGCGCTGATCGAGTCGCGCCAGCGCTTCAAGGACCTGATCGAGGCCTCCAGCGACTTCGCCTGGGAGATCGACAGCGAAGGCCGATTCACCTTCGTCTCCGAAAAGGGCGCCCTCGGCTACGCGGCCGGCGAACTGATCGGCACCCCGGCGGCCAGTCTGCTGGGCGATCACGAGTTGGCGGCGACCTCGCCCTTCACTGCGCAGCTTCCCGCGAATGCGATCGACATATGGATGAAGCGCGCCGATGGCAGCGCGGCTTGCGTGTCCACGCTGGCACTGCCCCTGATCGGGTCGGACGGCGCCTGGTGCGGCAACCGTGGTCTGTGCCGCGATGTCACGGCGGAGCGCGAGCGCGAGGCGGCGCTGCGGCAAAGCCAGACCCGTGAGCAGATCCTGGCCCGCATCATGCGGGTCGCAGCCGAGCAGGCCGATCCCGCCCATGTCGTGACCGTCATCGCCAACGAGCTGCACAGCGCGACGCGGGCCTCCGGCGTCGCGATCTATCGGCAGGACGCGCAGCGTGGCCTCGTGCTGGTCGCGAACGCCGGCCTTACCCCGTCTCGCCCTGATCTCGACGCGCTCGTCGAGCGTGTCGTCGAACAGGAACGCGATCTTACGCTCGAGTCCGGCGACCTTCGCGTCGTGACGAAGGCGACCCGTTTCGGCGGGCGCTGCAACGGCGTGCTCTGTCTCTGCCAAGGCAGCGGCGTCGGCGACTTGGCGGAGGAGGAAGAGCTCCTGCTGGGTGAGATCGCCGCCTTTCTCGGCATCGCCAACGATCATGCCGCGCGAAAGGCGGAGCTCCAGCGCTTGACGACGACCGATCCCGTGACGGCGCTGCTCAATCGCCGCGCCTTTCTGGAGCTCGCCGAACGGCGCCTCGTCGAGGCTCGGTCCCGGGGCCGGGCGATGGCCTTGTTCTGGATCGAAGGCGAGAATTTCAAGCAGTTCAACGACGTTGCGGCTTTCGACCGGGGCGATGAGCTGCTCGAGGCCTTGAGCCGCGAGCTGCGCCGACAGGTGCGCGAGTCAGATGTGGTCGGACGCGTCGGCGACGCGGCCTTCGCCGTCCTGATCGACGGTTTGCCGCCGAAGCTGGTGAACGGCAAGGCCGAGGAGTTGTTGGCGGCGACCGGGACGGTCGCTGCTCTTACCAAGGAAGGTGAGCCGCGGGTGGGCTTCACCTTGGGCGTGGCGGAGCTGGTGCAGGATCGCAAGGAAGACCTACGGTCCATGATCTCGCGCGCCGCCGCCGCGCATCGGACGGCTCGGGACGAGGGCTGAGGATCGGCCGGATGCGCCAGAGCGCCAGCTCCGCCGTCGACTACGAGGAGTCGAAGGCACAAGCGCGAAACCCCGATCCGGCGGTCCGGGTTCGCCTGTCGAGTCATGCGGGGGTACGCCCGGAGATTCTCTACTACCTCGCCGAGGATGCTTCGCCCGAGGTACGCCAGGCCGTCGCCCGGAATGCCGCGACGCCGTTTCAAGCCAATCTCATTCTGGCGCGCGACAACG
The DNA here is from genome assembly GCA_022360075.1 of Kiloniellales bacterium. The sequence continues at coordinate 3,779 of JAKSDN010000352.1, forward strand.
ACGAGGCCGTCCGCAAGGAGATCGCGGCCAAGGTCGCCCGTCTGACCCCGGAACTCTGCTGCGACCGGCAGGACAAGGTTCAGCAATACACCATCGAGGTCCTCAGCCTCCTGGCGCGCGACGAGGCGACCCGTGTGCGGCGGATCCTGGCCGAGGCGCTGAAGGATGTGGTGGGCGCGCCTCAAGGTGTGATCCAAAGGCTGGCCGAGGACGTCGATGACTTGGTCGCCAATCCGATCCTTCAGTGTTCTCCGATCCTCAGCGACAAGGACCTGATCGACATCATTCAGGAGGGCTGTGCCTCGGCGCGCCTCTCGGCGATCTCGCGGCGATACGGGCTGGGCGAAGCGGTCGCAGACGCCATCGTGGCGACCGAAGACGTGGCGGCGATCACCACGTTGCTCGACAACGAGACAGCGCAGATCCGTGAGACAACCCTCGATTCCCTGGTCGAGCAGGCGGCCGGCGTTCCCGTCTGGCACGAGCCGCTGGTCCGCCGGCCGAAGCTCTCGCCGCGCGCGGCGCGAAAGCTGGCAAGCTTCATCGGGATCAAGCTGCTCGAGCGTCTGCATGCCCGACGCGATCTGGACGAGAAGACTCTGAAGCTCGTCGCCGATGCGATGGATAAGCGTCTGGGGAAGGAACAGGCCGAGGCGGAGGCTCTGGAGGGACCGAGCGCGAGCGAGGCGGACATCTTGCGGGCGATCGGCTCCGGCGACCGGCCGGGCGTTTGCGGCCAGCTCGCGGAGCTGTCTGGCCTACCGCTCGAGATCGTCGAGCGAATCATCACCTCGGGCAGTGCCAAGGGCATCACGGCTCTGGCCTGGAAAGCCAGGATCTCCATGCGCGTTGCGCTCCAGCTTCAGCTCCGCGTCGCCGGAATCTCCCAGAGCAGCGCCCTGTTGCCGCGTGACGGGACCGATTTCCCGCTCAGCGACGACGAGATGGAGTGGCAGATCGAGTTCTTCGGCGATCTCTCCGCCTGAAGATCCTTGAATTCCGAGACGGACCCTTAGCGCGCGCAGATCAGCGTGCCGATGCCGCGATCGGTGAAGATCTCCAGCAGCATGACGTGCGGCAAGGTTCCGTCGAGGATCACGGCCGCCTCGACACCTTTCTCGACCGCTTGGCAGCAGGTCTCCAGCTTGGGAATCATGCCGCCCGAGATCGTGCCGTCCTGGCGCAGGCGCGCGACGTCCTCGACCGTGAGGTCGGTCAGCAGCTCGCCATCGCGGTCGAGCACGCCGGGCACATCGGTCAGCAGCAGCAGCCGGGCCGCGCCAGCCGCGCTCGCGATCGCGCCGGCGGCGGTGTCGGCGTTGATGTTGTAGGTCTCGCCGGCATCGCCGACGCCGATCGGCGCGATGACCGGGATCATGCCGGCCTGCTCCAGCGAGGCGATGATCCGCGGGTCGACCTCGCGCGGCTCGCCGACGAAGCCTAGGTCGAGAACCTTCTCGATGTTGGAATCCTCGTCGCGCCGGACGCGATGCAGCTTCTCCGCCCGGATCAGGCTGCCATCCTTGCCCGAGATGCCGATCGCGGTGCCGCCGGCGCGATTGATCGCGCTGACGATCTGCTTGTTGATCGTGCCGGACAGCACCATCTCGGCCACTTCCGCGGTGGCCGCGTCGGTGACGCGCAGGCCGTCGACGAACTCGCTCTGCACCGCCAGCCGCTCGAGCATCTGGCCGATCTGCGGGCCGCCGCCATGGACCACGATCGGATTGATGCCGACCTGCTTCAGCAAGACGATGTCGCGGGCGAAGATCTCGGCGAGCTCGCTGTCGCCCATGGCGTGACCGCCGTACTTGATGACGAAGGATTTGCCCGCGTAGCGCCGCATGAAGGGCAGCGCTTCGGTGATCGTGCGTGCCGTGCGTAGCCAGTGCTTGGTATCGCTTATGTTTCTTTTTTCTGTCATGCGCCGGACCTTAACGCGCCGGGCGCATCGGCGGCCAGCGCCGCGATGGCGGCCCGCAGCGGCGCGATGCCGTCGCCCTTGAGGGCGCTGGTCGCGATCACCTCGGGATGCGCGGCGGGGCGGCGGGCGAGCGCCCGCCCCAGGTCCGCGCGCGTCGCTTCGATCCGCGTGGCCTTGTCGGCCTTGGTGAGCACGATCTGATAGGAAACGGCGGCCTCGTCCAGCACGGCCATGGTGCTCTCGTCGCTCTCCTTGAGGCCGTGGCGGGCATCGATCAGCAGGCAGACCCGGCGCAGGTTCGCGCGCCCCTTGAGATAGCGCCGCGTGAGCCCGGTCCAGGCCTTGACGTCCCGCTTGGAGGCCTGCGCGTAGCCGTAGCCCGGCAGGTCGACCAGGATCAGCCGGCGGCCAAGGTCGAAGAAGTTGAGCTGGCGTGTCCGCCCCGGCGTCTGGGACGTGCGGGCCAGGGTCTTGCGCGCGGTGAGCGCGTTGATCAGGCTCGACTTGCCGACGTTCGAGCGGCCGGCGAAAGCGACCTCGGGCAGCCCGTCCGGCGGCAGCTCTTCATCCTTGGTGGCCGCGTGCAGGAAGGTGCAATCCTGCGCGAAGAGCCAGCGCCCGTATTCCAGGGCTTCGCGCGCCGCCGCTTCGCGCTCCGCGGCGGCGCTCGCCTGTTCCTCGCTCACGCTAGGACCTTAGGTCTTGCCCGTGCCGCTCGTCGTGGCCGCGGCCCGGCCGATGGGCACCCCGTTCTTCTTCATGATCACCGCCTGCTGGATGATCGACAGCAGGTTGTTCCAGGTCCAGTAGATCACCAGCCCGGCCGGGAAGCTCGCCAGGAGAAAGGTGAAGATGAAGGGCATGAAGAGGAAGATCCTGGCCTGCAGGGGATCTGGCGGCTGCGGGTTCAGCTTTTGCTGCAGGTACATGGTGATGCCCATGAGGATCGGCCAAATACCGAGATTGATCACGTCGAAGGCGCCGAGGAAGGGCGCGTCCCAGGGCAGCAGGCCGAAGCCGTTGAGGATCGAGGTTGGGTCGCGCGCCGAGAGGTCCTGGACCCAGCCGAAGAAGGGCGCGTGGCGCATCTCGATCGTCACGAAGAGCACCTTGTAGAGCGCGAAGAAGACCGGGATCTGGATCAGGATCGGCAGGCAGCCCGACATCGGGTTGGCGCCCTCGCGCTTGTAGAGCGCCATCATCTCCTGGTTCAGCCGCTGCTTGTCGTCGGCGTACTTCTCGCGCAGCTTCAGCATCTCCGGCTGCACCTTGCGCATCTTCGCCATGGCCGCGTAGGACTTGTTGGCCAGGGGGAAGAAGGCGAGCTTGATCAGCACCGTGATGATCAGGATCGAGACGCCGAAGTTCCCGACCAACTCGGCAAAGTAATGCAGGGCGTAGAACAGCGGAATGGTCAGGAAGAAGAACCAGCCGAAATCGACCGCGCGGTCGAACAGGGGAATGCCGAAGCCGTCGCGATAGCTGTCGAGCACGAAGACTTCCTTGGCGCCGGCGAAGAGCCGGCTCGTCACTTCGGCATTGGCGCCGGCGGGCAGCTCGATCGGCTCGTAGAGATAGTCCGTCTGGTACTTGTCGCCGCCGTTGCGCAAGGAGTGGACGAAGCGCGTCGTGGTGACCCGCTCCTGATCGGGAATCAGGGCGGCCAGCCAATACTTGTCGGTGATGCCGATCCAGCCGCCGGTGCCGGTCTGCTTGATCTCGCCCTGGTCCTGCAGATCGTCGTAGTCGACTTCCTTGAGGTTCTCCTCGAAGACGCCGATCAAACCTTCGTGCAGGATGTAGAAGCCCAGGATATCGGGTGTGCCGGTTCGTGAGATCAGCCCATAGGGCGAGATCGAGACCGCCTTCTCGCTGCGGTTCTCGACCCGCTGGGAGACCGTGAAAAGGTAGTTCTCGTCGACCTCGAAGCGCCGCTCGAAGCGCAGCCCCTGGCCGTTCTCCCAGGTCAGGGTGACCGGGCTGCCGGGCGCCAGAACCCGCGCGTCGGCCTCCCAGAGCGTCTGGCTGTCGGGCAGCGCCAGTTCGCGATCGAGCGTCGTCCAGCCGAAGTCGGCGAAATAGGGCTGCCTGGTGCCTTCCGGAAAAAGCAGCACGATCTCCGGGCTGTCGGGCTCGACGGTCTCGCGATACTGGGTGAGCGTAAGGTCGTCGAGCTTGCCGCCCTTGAGCGAGATCGAGCCTCTCAGGCGCGGCGTGTCGACCGTAACCCGCGCGCTCTCGCCCAGCGCCGCTTCGCGATCGAGGGTCAGTCCGTCCGTCGCGCCCTGATCGGGCACCGCTCCAGGGAGCTGAGGCCGGTCGGGATCGGTCGGCTGCGGCGCGCCCTGCGTCGCGGTCTCGCCGCCGGTCTGCTGCTGCGGCTGCTGCTGGACCCTCGGCTCCATGATGAACATCTCGAAGAACAGCAGGATCCCGAGCGACAGCACGATCGCCAGAAGGAGGTTTTTCTGGTCCATCAGTCAGACATCTCCAGCGGGATACGGTGGCCGGCCGCCAGCTTTCGGCTTTCGCTCGGCCGGCGTGGGGCGCGATCGGGCACCGGGTCGAAGCCCATGCCGCCCCAGGGGTGGCAGCGGGCCAGGCGCTTGACCGTGAGCCAGGCGCCGGCCAGCGCGCCGTGCCGCTCGACGGCCTCCAAGGCGTAATGGGAGCAGCTCGGATAGTAGCGGCAGCTCGGCGCCAGCACGGTCGAGAGACTGAGCTGGTAGGCCCTGATCAGGGCCTTGAGGAGCTGTCCGGGGATTTTCGTCACGTCCGGGGTTCCGATCTTGCGGCGTCGCCCCGCCGTCCGGGCGCGCCGCCGCGGTGACGGCCGGAGACCCGCTCGAGGGCCGTGCGCAGGTCGGCCACGAGGGCACGGTAAGGCCGCCGCAGGGTCGCCTGGCGCGCGATCACGACGTAGTCATGGCCCGGCCGGCCGCCCTGCGGCAGAACCTCGGCGACGACGGCCTTGAGACGCCGACGCGCGCGGTTGCGCTCGACTGCCTTGCCGACCTTGCGGCTCGCGGTGAATCCCACCCTGATCAGGGTATCCGCCTCCGTGGGTTCGGCCTTGCGATCGCATGAGCGGCCATAGGCCTGAAGGATCAAACCCGGTGCGACCCACTTCTGTCGTGTTCTGGCGACCCGCAGAAACTCGGACCGCTTCGTCAGCCGACCGAGGCTCGGCCTCATCGAAATCAGGCGGACAGGCGCTTGCGTCCCTTGGCCCGACGGCGGGCGAGGGCCCGGCGCCCACCCACGGTGGCCATACGGGCCCGAAAACCGTGGCGACGCTTGCGAATCAGCACACTGGGTTGGTACGTGCGCTTCACGAAGGAAACTCCGGATGTTGGCTGGCTCTGGCTCGACGTGGCTGTATAGGCGGGCCCTCAGGCTCTGTCAACGGCGCGGCGATCCCCGATTTCCAGCGGCTCCGGGACCTGGGAGGGCCCCCTTCGACGATCACGAAAAGCGACCTTGCGGGGCACTTCCGGAGTGCCGAGAATGGCGCGATGTCCGAGAGCCGGGAGAAGCCCGCCGCGAAGGGCCTTTCCTTCGCCCGCCTCGTGCCGCTCCTGGTGCTTGCGGCTGGGCTCGTGCTGTTCTTCGCCCTCGATCTGCAGCGCTTCGTCAGCCATCAGGCGCTCGCCGAATACAACCAGGAACTCGCCAGATTCAGCAGTTTCTGGTGGTCGCCGCTGGTCTTCATCGTGATCTATGCGGGGGCCGTCGCCTTTTCCCTGCCGGGCGGCGCGGTCATGACGATCGCCGGCGGCTACATGTTCGGCTGGATCTTCGGCACGCTCTATGTCGTGGTCGCCGCGACCTTGGGCGCGACGGCCCTCTTCCTGATCGCCAAGACTGCGCTGGGCGATGCCTTGCGCGCCAAGGCCGGGCCGGCGATCAAGAAGATGGAGGCCGGATTCCGCGAGAACGCGCTCAGCTACCTCCTGGTCCTGCGTCTCGTTCCCCTGTTCCCCTTCTGGCTGGTCAATCTGGTGCCGGCCTTCCTCGGGGTGCCGCTGCGCACCTACGTCCTCGCGACGCTGGTCGGCATCGTGCCCGGCTCGTTCGTCTTCGCCACCTTCGGCGCGGGGCTGGAAAGCGTCATCAGCCAGGGCGAGGAGATCTCGCTCGAGGGCATTCTCAAGCCCGAGGTCGTCACCGCGCTGGTCGGCCTGGCCGTCCTGGCGCTGGTTCCGGTGATCTACAAGAAGCTCAAGGGCCGCGGCGGCGAGCCGCGGTGAATGGGGGCCGCCCGGGCGCCCAAGCCGCTGAAACCTCACTATCTTGTGACCAGAATCAAGTCGATGTGATGGCCGATTGAATTGTAGATTCGGGGCCCAGGCCAAATAACAAGCAACAGGTCGGCGGCGCCCATGCGTCTGTCCGGCCTGTAACGATCTCTTGCCGGGCCGACCGGCGCTTTTCCAGGGAGTGTCCCTCAAATGCTTAAGGAAACCATCGTCGCCCTCAGTGTCGTGACTCTGGCCGGTTCCGCGGCCGCGCTGCCCACCGCTGAGGCCAAGGCGGCCGACACCTCGGTTCAGATCGCCGCTTGTAATCCCTGCAATCCTTGCGCGGCGAAGGCCTGCAACCCTTGCAACCCCTGCGCGGCGAAGGCCTGCAACCCCTGCAATCCTTGCGCGGCGAAGACCTGCAATCCCTGCAACCCCTGCAATCCTTGCGCCGCCAAGACGAACTGAGCGGCTCAGCGGGCTAGCACAGCGTGCCGGGCTGCGGGGCCGCGAGGCGCCCGCGCCCGGCCGCATGGCGTGACAACGTGAGCGCCATTCCATCGGACATCGGCGCAGGCGCTCTCGCCGAAGCTGAGGTTGCAGCGCGCACGACCGGCGAGAAATCTCCACGCGTCTCCAGCAGCGGCCGTGATATAACTCGGGCCATGACGGGCCAGGGTTCTCGTCTGCCGACATATGCCACCGGGCTCTCGGTCCGGTTGTTGCTCCTGACAATCGCCTTCGTGATGTTGGCGGAGGTGCTGATCTATGCGCCTTCGATCGGCCGCTTCCGGCTGGTCTATCTGCAAGAGCGGCTGGCGGCGGCCCACCTCGCGATCCTGGCGCTCGAGGCGACGCCCGACCTGATGGTCAGCGAGGCGCTGGAGCGCGAGCTGCTGAGCCACGTCGAGGCTTACATGGTCGCGCTGAGCCGGCCGGAAAGCGGCAAGCTCATGCTGATGGTCGAAAAGCCGGCGGAAATCAGCGCCACGTTCGACCTGCGCGAGGCCGGCTTTTTCAGCCTGATCGGCGATGCGGCGATCACGCTGCTCTCGGACGGTCGCCGCATTTTGCGGGTCGTCGGCCCATCGCCCAAGGACTCGGCCGTGCTGGTCGAGGTGGTGATGGACGAGGCGCGGCTGCGCGCGGAGATGTTCGGCTACTCCGAGCGCATCCTGGCGCTGTCCCTCGTGATCTCGCTGTTCACCGCCGCGCTCGTCTATCTCAGCCTGCACTTGCTTATGGTGCGGCCGATGCTGCGCGTGACCGAGAACATGGTGGAGTTCCGCGACGATCCGGAAGACGAGACGCGGGTGATTGTGCCCTCGCGGCGCTCCGACGAGATCGGCCTGGTCCAGCGCGAGCTCGCCGCCATGCAGGAAGGCCTGCGCGGCGCGCTGCAGCACAAGACCCGGCTCGCCGGCCTCGGCACGGCGGTGACCAAGATCAACCACGACCTGAAGAACATCCTCTCCACGGCGCTGCTGCTCTCCGACCGGATGAAGGAAAGCCAGGACCCCGAGGTGCGCCGGGTCACGCCCAAGCTGATGGCCGCGATCGAGCGCGCGGCCAATCTCTGTCAGCAGACGCTGACTTTCACCCGCGAGGGCCCGGTGCACCTGGAGCGGCGCCGCTTCAAGCTGCGCGAGCTGATCAGCGACGTGGGCGAGGCCCTGCCGGGCCGGGTCAACGGGCAGGCGGTCTGGCAGGATCGGCTCGAGGAGGATCTCGAGATCTTCGCCGACCGCGAGCAGCTCTTCCGCGTGCTGAGCAACCTCGGCCAGAACGCGATCGAGGCCGGCGCGGCGCGGGTCGAGGTCTCCGCACGGCGCGAGGCCGACCATCTCACCATTGAGCTCGCCGACGACGGCCCGGGTCTCGCGCCGCGTGCGCGCGAGCGCTTGTTCCAGCCCTTCTCGGGCTCGGCCCGCCCCGGCGGCACGGGTCTCGGCCTGGCGATCGCCCGCGAGCTCATGCGCGCCCACGGTGGCGACATAAGGCTGCAACGCTCGACCGGCGAAGGCAGCGTGTTCTGCCTGGTCCTCCCCATCAGCGAAGCGAGCCCGCAGCGCGCCGACGCGGCCTAGCGTTCGCCGCCCGCCGCTCGGACCGGCAAGGCATGACGACTCGGGCTGTTGTCATCTAGTCTCCCGACCACAGATATCTCCCGATACCGGGCCGCTCGCGGCCTGCAGGGCTCGGCGCCCGGCCGGGCCGGTCGGCCAGTCGCGAAAGGGAAATGCCGTGGGAATCGTGACCGACGTCGTCCTGCCGATCGCGCTGGCGTTCATCATGTTCGCGCTCGGCCTCGGCCTGACGGTCGACGACTTCGCCCGCGTGGCCAAGCAGCCGCGCGACTTCATCGTCGGCGCCCTGTCGCAGATCGTGCTGTTGCCTGTCGTCGCGTTCCTGCTGGTCGCCGTGTGGCCGCTGCCGCCGGAGCTGGCGCTGGGCGTCATGATCATCGCCGCGGCGCCGGGCGGCGTCACGTCCAACCTGCTGACCGCATTCGCGCGCGGTGACGTTGCGCTGTCGATTTCGCTGACGGCCGTCGTCAGCCTGCTCAGCGTAGTGACAATCCCGATCGTCGTCGTCCTTGCCTATAGCCAGTTTGTTGGCGGCGACATGGGCGGACAGGTGTCGGTCGCCAAGACCGCGTTGAGCGTCTTTGCCATCGTGACCGTCCCCGTCTTGTTCGGCCTTTGGCTGCGCCGAAGCGCCGAA
>JAKSDN010001255.1 GCA_022360075.1 Kiloniellales bacterium
CCCGAGGCCTGGGAGATCGTCGGCGACAAGCTCTACCTGAACTACAGCAAGAGCGTTCAGGCCCGCTGGCAGGAGGACAAGCCCGGCAACATCGCCAAGGGCAACCAGAACTGGCCGAAGCTGCACGCCGAGCTCGCCGAATAGATTTCGCTGTCATTGCGAGCCGGCGTAAGCCGGCGCGGCAATCCAGAGCCACCGCTCGGGCGTCGGCGGTCTGGATTGCTTCGCTTCGCTCGCAATGACGGTTTGAATAGTTGTGAGTCGGACGTGGGGCGCCTTGCAGCACCTGAGCCTTGATTCCCCCTCCCCCGCCTGTCAGGGAATCGGCTGCGCATGCAGCCGGGGGGATCAGCCGCCATGAAGAAAGCCGACGTCGCCCTGTTCTTCGACCGCCTGGCGTCGGCCATGCCCGAGCCCCGCGGCGAGCTCGACTACATCAATCCCTATACCCTGCTGGTCGCCGTCGTGCTCTCGGCCCAGGCGACCGATGTCGGCGTCAACAAGGCGACCGGGCCGCTGTTCAAGGTCGCCGACAGCCCGGAGAAGATGCTCGAACTCGGCGAGGCGCGGCTGAAGGACTACATCAAGACGATCGGTCTCTACAATGCGAAGGCCAAGAACGTCATCGCCCTGTCCCGCCTGCTCCTGGAAGAGCACGGCGGCATCGTGCCGTCCGACCGCGAGCTGCTCGAGAAGCTGCCGGGCGTCGGGCGCAAGACCGCCAACGTCGTCGTCAACATCGCCTTCGGCCAGCCGACCATCGCCGTCGACACGCACATCTTCCGGGTCGGTAACCGCACGGGCCTGGCGCCCGGCAAGACGCCGCTCGCCGTCGAGCAGAAGCTGGAAAAGGTCGTCCCGCCCGAGCGCAAGCTGCACGCCCATCACTGGCTGATCCTGCACGGCCGCTACGTCTGCAAGGCCCGCAAGCCCGACTGCCCGTCCTGCGTCGTCGCCGACCTCTGCCGCTACAAGGCCAAGACCACGGTGACGGAGCCGGCTGCCGCGAAGCCGAAGCGGAAGGCGGTGAAGGGCAAGCGGGCAGATGTGCGGTAGTCCGTTCGAAATGGTTCGGAGGCAGACGGTGCAAGGGATTCGACACAGATAAACACAGATGCACACAGATCGATCGAGAAGGCCGAAGCGGCGTGAGCAACTCGGCGCATCTGTGTGCATCGGTGTTCATCTGTGTCGAACGAACCTTCGAGCACGCGGCACGATACCTCCTGCCACCC
>JAKSDN010001481.1 GCA_022360075.1 Kiloniellales bacterium
CTCGGTACTGTCCATGGGGGTTTATATCGGCGCCTCCACCAAGATCGTCGACCGGGCCACCGGCGAGGTGCACATGGGCCGTGTGCCACCCTATTCCGTGGTGGTCTCGGGTACCTTGCCGGGCAAGAACCTGCCCGACGGCTCCCCCGGACCGGGCCTCTACTGCGCCGTGATCGTCAAGCAGGTGGACGCGCGCACCCGCTCCAAAACCTCCATCAACGATCTGCTGCGCGACTAAAGGCCCTTTGCGGAGCCTGCATCGAAAGGTCGTCTAACGTGTCGGAGCCATTTGACCCGGTCGCCCTCACCCAGGCCCTGATCCGCTGCCCCAGCGTGACGCCGCGCGAGGCGGGCGTGCTCGACCTCCTGCAAGGTTGGCTCGAAGGGCTGGGCTTCGCCTGCCATCGCCTGCCCTTCCAGGAAGATGGCACCGAGGCGGTCGACAATCTCTATGCCCGGATTGGCACGGTGGGACCGAACTTCTGCTATGCCGGGCACACCGACGTGGTGCCGGTCGGCGACCCGGCGGCCTGGAGCGTCGATCCCTTCTCGGCCACGGTCGAGCACGGGCGCCTGATCGGCCGCGGCGCGGTCGACATGAAGGGCTCGATCGGCGCCTTCGTGGCCGCCGCCGCGCGCTTTCTCGGGCGCCACGACGGGGCATTGAAGGGATCGATCAGCTTGCTGATCACCAACGACGAGGAAGCCGAGGCGATCAACGGGACCCGCAAGCTGCTACCCTGGCTCCAAGAGCGCGGCGAACGGCTGGACGCCTGCCTGGTGGGCGAGCCGACCAGCGACGCGCGGCTCGGCGACGTCGTCAAGATCGGCCGGCGGGGCAGCCTCAACGGGCGCCTGACGGTGCGTGGGATCCAGGGCCACACGGCCTATCCGCAGCTCGCGGACAACCCGGCGCACCGCCTGGTCCGGATGCTGAGTCACGTAACGGGCGAAGCGCTGGACGAGGGCAGCGCGCACTTCGAGCCGAGCAGCCTTCAGGTCACGACCATCGACATCGGCAACCCCACAACCAATCTGATTCCCGGGCAGGCCGAGGCGGGGTTCAACGTGCGCTTCAACGACCATCACGACAGCCAAGCGGTGGAGGCTTGGATCCGCGCGCGGCTCGACCGTGAGGCCGCCGACTACGATCTCGGCATCAAGGTCTCAGGCGAGTCCTTCCTGACCCCGCCGGGCCGTCTCAGCGAAGTGGTCACCGGCGCCGTCGAGCAGGTGACGGGCGAGCGCCCGACCCTCGGCACGGGCGGCGGCACCTCCGATGCCCGCTTCATCAAGGACCTTTGTCCCGTGGCCGAACTCGGCCTCCTGAACGCAACCGCCCACAAGGTCGACGAACACACGAGCCTCGACGACATCGAGCGACTGAGCGCGATCTACGAGGCCGTGCTCGAGAGGTTCTTCAGCTTGTGAGACCGAGCGTCAGCGAAACCTTCTACAGCCTCTATGGCGCCTGGCGCCTTCTGCTCTTCGACCGCAGCGGCTGGGACCACTTCGACAAGAGCATCGAGGGCTTTTGGAAGTCCTTCTTCGCGGCCGTGCTGGTCGCGCCTCCCACCGCGATCATGATCGCCGTGCGGCTTTCGGACCTCGATTACAGCGCCGGGCCGCTCCGGCTGCTGCTGGTCGAGTGCCTGGCCTATGTGATCAGTTGGACCGCCTTCCCGGTCATCATGCATGCCCTGGCCCCGGGGCTCGGCCGCGCCTCGGCCTATGTCGGCTTCATCGTCGCCTTCAACTGGGCGAAGGTGATTCAGACCGCCATCTACCTGCCAATCGTCCTGCTGAGCGCGGCCGGCTTTCTGCCCGAGGCGATCACCAGCCTGCTCTACGTCTTCGCCATGGTCGCGGTGCTCGGATACCAGTGGTTCGTCACGCGCACCGCCCTCGACCTCAGCGGCGCGGGCGCCGCCGGTATCGTCGCGCTCGACCTGATCGTCGGCCTGGTGCTGATCGACATCTCCGACGGCATGCTGCGGTGACGTCGGCTGCATAAACACCGTGCGTCCTTCGAGACGCGTCCTAACGGACGCTCCTCAGGATGAGGTCAATCGGGGATGGCATTAAGGAAGGGGCTCATCCTGAGGAGCCCGCATTAGCGGGCGTCTCGAAGGACGCACGTTGAACATGCCGCACCGAATAGCCCAAGACACCCTAACCATAATCCACCGCGACCAGATACAGTCCCTCGGCCGGAGCGGTCGGTCCGGCGGCGCTGCGGTCCCGGCGGGCCAGGATCTCCGCCACCTCCTGCGCATCCCACTTCCCCTCGCCGACGCGGTGCAGCGTGCCGACGATGTTTCGCACTTGGTGATGCAGAAATGAACGGGCATCGGCCTCGATCGAGATGACGGCATCGGCGCGCGAGACCGCCAGGCGGTCGAGCGTCTTGACCGGCGACTTCGCCTGGCACTCCGCGGCGCGGAAGCTCGTGAAGTCGTGCCGGCCGACGAGCACCTGAGCGGCCGCGTGCATCGCCTCGGCGTCGAGCGGCACGGGGACGAACCAGGCCCGGCCGCGCTCCAGCGCCAGCGGCGCGCGGCGATTGACGATCCGATAAAGATAGCGCCGCCCCGTCGC
>JAKSDN010000432.1 GCA_022360075.1 Kiloniellales bacterium
ACGGCGGCGACGTGGTGACGATCTCGGCCCAGGCGGTGCGGCCGCGCGGGCCCGGCCAGTGGATGGATCCAGGCGCGCTCGGCTCGCTCGGCGTCGGCACCGGCTTCGCCATGGCGGCCAAGCTCGCCCACCCCGACAAGGAGGTGCTCTGCTATTACGGCGACGGCTCCTTCGGCATGACGGCCTTCGACATGGAGACCGCCAACCGCTTCGGTGCGCCCTACATCGCCGTGGTCGGCAACAACTCGGCCATGAACCAGATCCGCTACGGCCAGATCGCCAAGTACGGCGAGCAGCGCGGCGGCGTTGGCAACAAGCTGGGCGACGTCGAGTTCAGCACCTTCGGCCACATGCTGGGCGGCTATGGCGAGGAGGTGCGCGAGGCCGCCGAGATCGGCCCGGCCCTGCGGCGCGCCCGCGCGGCGGTGCAGCGCGACGGCCGCTCGGCCGTCATCAACATCTGGGTCGACCCGAACGAGTACGCACCGGGCACCAAGGCCCAGACCATGTACAAGTAGGCGCCTTGGCGCTGCCGATGACTTAGAGGGCGTGGTTCAAGAAATGAGGCGAAGATGACGAAGGCGCTCGAAGGGGTCCGCATTTTGGACATGACCCACGTGCAGTCCGGACCGACCTGCACGCAGCTTCTGGCCTGGTTCGGGGCCGACGTGATCAAGGTCGAGCGTCCGGGCACGGGCGATGCGACGCGCGGCCAGCTCCGCGACATCCCCGACGTCGACAGCCTCTACTTCACCATGCTGAACGGCAACAAGCGCAGCCTCACGCTCAACACCAAGTCGGAGGAAGGCAAGGCGATCTTCGCCAAGCTGATCGCGGCCTGCGACGTCATGGTCGAGAACTTCGCGCCGGGCGCGATCGACCGCATGGGATTTCCCTGGGAGAAGATCCAGGAGATCAACCCGCGCATGATCTACGCCTCGGTCAAGGGCTTCGGCCCCGGGCCCTACGTCGACTGCAAGGTCTACGAGAATGTCGCCCAGTGCACCGGCGGCTCGGCCTCGACCACCGGCTTCGACGACGGCCCGCCG
>JAKSDN010000101.1 GCA_022360075.1 Kiloniellales bacterium
GTCTCGTCGTCCCAGACGGTCGTCGCGTTGGCCTTCTCGTAAATGCCGATCAGGCCGGACTTCTGCTCCATGCGGATGTAACCGGAGACCTCGCGGTCGTCGCGCACGACCGGCAGCTCGGTCTCCAGATCTTGGAACGCCGGGACCGGGTCGGTGATCAAGTAGTGGTGCAGGAGGTTCGCGATCGGCAGGTCGAGGCCGGCCCAGCGACCAATCTGGCGGGCATAGGTGCCACCGGCGTTGACCACGATCTCGCAAGTGATGTCGCCCCTTTCCGTGTGGACCGTCCACTCGCCGTTCGCTTTGCGTGTGAGGCCGGTCGCGCGGTTGCGGCGGATCACGGTAGCACCCATCTGGCGCGCGCCCGCGGCCATGCCGAAGGCCACGCCCGCCGGGTCGACATGACCGTCGTGCGGCGTGTGCAGCGCCGCCTTGATGCCGTCGAGGTTGTAGAAGGGGTGCAGTTCGCGGATGCGCTCGGGGCCGACGATCTCCATCTCGTGGCCCAGGCCGCGGCCGACCGAGAGCGTGTAGCGCAGCCAGTCGAGCTCGGCCTCCTCGTAGGCCACGCGCAGGCTGCCGCAGCCGTGCCAGCTACAGGACTGGCCCGTTTCCTCCTCCAGCCGGGGATAGAGCTCGGTGCCATAGGCGGCCATCTTGGCCAGGCCGTAGTGCGACACCGAGTGGGTGATCTGCCCCGCCGCGTGCCAGGTCGAGCCGGAGGTCAGCTCCGCCTTTTCCAGCAGGATGATGTCGGTCCAGCCCTCCTTGCAGAGGTGGTAGGCGAGCGAGCAACCCATGACGCCGCCGCCGATGATGACGACCTTCGCCTGCGTCTCCATGTGCGCCAATTCCCCTTGCAAGCCGCTCGGTTCCTTTCTATAAGATGGTACATCTGTATCATTGTCAATAAATCTGATACACCATGGATCAACCGCCGAACTCAGCCAAGGCCGTGATCGCCGCCCTGACCGAGGCCTTTCCCGCCATGCCGCCGGCCCTTCAGGCGGCGGCCCGTTGCGTCATCGACAACCCGCGCGAGGTCGGCGTGCAGTCGATGCGATCGCTCGCGACCAAGACCTCGGTCCACCCCAACGCCTTCGTGCGCCTGGCGCGGCTGATCGGATTCGAAGGCTACGACGACATGCGGGAGCGCTTCCGCGACTTCGTCGTCGCCGACGATCTGGGCGGTTTTCGCGACCGGGCGCGCTGGCTCCAGAAGATGGCGGGCAAGGGCGGCTCTGCGGCAATTCTGGGCGAGATGGCCGCGGCCATCGCCGAGAACCTGGAGCGCGGATTCCAGAAGCAGGACGTCAAGGCGCTGGAGAAAGCCTGCGATGCGATCCTGGAGGCCGAGCGGGTCTACGTGCTGGGGCTGGGCGCGGCCTACAACCTGGCGCATCAGTTCTGGTACGTGACGCGCATGGCCTTCGGCCACGTCGTGCCGATCCCACGTCACGGGTCCCATCCGGTTGATGACCTGGCGCTCATCGCCAAGGACGACCTGCTGGTCGCCTTGACCTTCCAGCCCTACCGGGCGGAGACCATGGGCGCGGTGCGCATGGCCAAGCGCCGCGGCGCGCGGGTGATCGGCA
>JAKSDN010001498.1 GCA_022360075.1 Kiloniellales bacterium
ATCCCTCCATCGACCGGGAGCTGCTGCCGAAGGAGGACCGCGGCGTCTTCTACGTCTACATGCAGGGGCCCGACGGAGCCGGCCTCGACTACATGGACCGGCAGTCGGCCAAGGCCGAGGCCATGCTGCAGCCGCTCGTCGAGCGCGGTGAGGTGAGCAGCGTCGTTTCCATCGTCGGGCGCTGGGACCCCAATCGCGTGCTGATCATCGCGCCGCTCACCCCCTGGTCGGAGCGCAGCCGGTCCCAGGAAGAGATCGCCTCGGCGATGCGCGCCGAGCTCAAGGCGATCCCCGGGGCCTCCACCCGGGTTAACACGTCGAACAGCCTCAACATCTGGCGCACCGGCGGGCGGATCGACTTCGCGCTCACCGGCTCCAACTACCGCGATATCGCGGCGGCGGCCGACGAGTTTCTCACCGCCATGTACGATCGCCTGCCGGGCCTGGAGCAGCCGCGCATCGAATACCAGCAGACCCAGCCGCAGCTTTCGGTGCGCGTCGACCGCCGGCGCGCGGAAGACCTCGGCGTGGCCGTCGAGGGCATCGCCAACACCCTGCGGGCCATGGTGGGCGGCTACGAGGTCACCGAGCTCAAGCTCGACGACCAATCGATACCCGTGCTGCTCGAATCCGCTGCCGGCACGATCGACGACCCGAGCGATCTTCACAACCTCTTCGTCGCCACCGCCGGCGACGATCTCGTGCCGCTCTCGGCCTTCGTCACCCTGGAGGAGACCGGCGTGGCGGCCGAGCTGGACCGCACTGGCCAGAAGCGCGCGATCGAGATGAACGCGCAGTTGGGCGACGGCTATACGCTCCAGGAGGCCATCACCGACGTGGAAGCGCTGGCCGGCGAGGTCCTGCCGCCGGGTATCGACCTACGCCTCACCAAGGAAGCGGCCACCCTGCACGACACCTCGAACGAAGTGGCCATCACCTTCGCCATCGCGGTCATCGTCGTTCTGCTCGTGCTGGCCGCGCAGTTCGAGAGTTTCCTGAGCGCCTGCGTCATCATCCTGACCGTGCCCTTCGGGCTGGCGGCCGCCCTCTTCGCTCTCAAGATCACCGGCTCGAGCATCAACATCTACAGCCAGATCGGGCTCGTGCTGCTGGTCGGGCTGATGTCCAAGAACGGCATTCTCGTGGTCGAGTTCGCCGATCAGCTCCGCGACCGCGGCTACGAAGTCGGCAAGGCCATCCGCATGGCCGCCGTCACGCGTCTGCGCCCGGTCATCATGACGATGCTCTCGACCGTCCTGGGCGCGCTGCCGCTCATCCTCAGTAGCGGCGCGGGCGCCGAGGCGCGCAGCGCGATCGGCTGGGTCGTGTTCGGCGGGCTGGGGATCGCCACGGTCTTCACGCTGATCTTGATCCCGGTAATCTACAGCGTGCTGGCGCCCCTCGTGCCGCCGCGCGCCCACATGGGCGTGCGACTCGACCGTGAGCTTCGCGAGATGGACCAAGGCCGCATCGTGGCCTTCGACCGGGCCGCCGAGTAAGCCAAGCCGAAAACGCCGTTCCTCAGCCGGCCATTGAAAGCGACCGTCAATCTGGCTATGCCAGGGCTCACCTTCCGGAGCCCAGCCCCATGATCCCGCGCTACAGCCGGCCCGAGATGACCCGCATCTGGGAGCCGGAGAACAAGTTCCGCATCTGGTTCGAGATCGAGGCCCATGCCTGCGATGCCCAGGCCAAGCTGGGCGTCATCCCGGAAGCAGCGGCCAAGGCGGTCTGGGAGCGCGGCGCCTTCGAGGTCGCGCGCATCGACGAGATCGAGCGCGAGACCCGGCACGACGTCATCGCCTTCCTCACCAACCTGGCCGAGCACGTCGGCCCCGAAGCGCGCTTCGTGCACCAGGGCATGACCTCTTCCGACGTGCTCGACACCTGCCTGGCCGTGCAGCTCACCCAGGCGAGCGACCTGCTGCTGGAGGATCTAGACAGGCTACTGGCGGCGCTGAAAACCAGGGCCCTCGAGCACAAGCTCACGCCTTGCCTCGGCCGCTCGCACGGTATCCATGCCGAGCCCACGACCTTCGGCCTCAAGCTCGCGGGCCACTACGCGGCCTTCGCGCGGGCGAGGTGCCGGCTGATCGCCGCCCGCGAGGAGATCGCGACCTGCGCCATCTCAGGGCCGGTCGGCACCTTCGCCAGCATCGACCCGGCCGTCGAGGCCCACGTCGCCGAGAAGCTCGGCCTCGCCCCGGAGCCGGTCTCCACACAGGTCATCCCACGCGACCGCCATGCGGCGTTCTTCGCAACGCTGGGCGTGATCGCCAGCTCGGTGGAGAGCCTGTCGGTCGAGATCCGGCATCTACAGCGCAGCGAGGTTCGCGAGGCAGAGGAGTACTTCGCGCCCGGCCAGAAGGGCTCCTCGGCCATGCCGCACAAGCGCAACCCGATCCTCTCGGAGAACCTGACGGGCCTCGCCCGGGTGGTGCGCGCGGCGGTGGTCCCGGCCCTGGAGAACGTCGCCCTCTGGCACGAGCGGGACATCTCCCATTCCTCGGTCGAGCGGGTCTTCGCGCCCGATGCGACCATCGCGCTGGATTTCGCGCTGATGCGCCTTGCCGGGGTGGTGGAGAAGCTCTTGGTCTATCCGGAGGCCATGCGGCGCAATCTGGATCAGTTCGGCGGGCTTATTCATTCCCAGGCCGTGCTGCTGGCCCTGACCCAGGCCGGGATCAGCCGGGAGGCGGCCTACGAGATCGTGCAGGAGTCGGCCATGAAGGTCTGGGCCGGCGAGGGCGACTTCCAATCGCTGCTGAAAGCCGACGAGCGCGTCGCCGCCAAGCTCCCGGCGGCGGCGATTGCGGCCTGCTTCGATACCGAAGCCTACTTCAGACAGGTCGACGTGATCTTCGACCGGGTCTTCGAGGGGGCCTAGGCCCCGTCCTTCCCACCTGCTTTGCCGCGCGTCTGATCGTTGGCGGGCTCTTTTATCAGCGCCCCGCGCTTGCCGATCGCCTCTGCCGTCGCTTCCCGCTCCGCCAGGGCTTCTTCCATGCTTCGAAGCGGCCGTTTCAGGTAAGGGCTGACCCAGGCCGTATCACGACCCTTGCTGTCCATCTCGGCTAGAAAGAAACTGTTAACCATAATTAGCTCAATCACTTGCTCGAAATGAGCGTAGGCCAACGAGAAACGCTACGGGGGTGACAAGTTTGTGGCAGGTGGCTATCCCTTGGTCCCTGCGGCTTTCGCGCCCAACGGTCTGAAAATCGAACCGGGTCTCTCGAACTTCCATGTGCACCGCCGTCCTGCTGCGCCGTCCGGGCCATGCCTGGCCGATCGTCTTCGCCGCCAACCGCGACGAGATGGCGGCGCGCGCTTGGCGGCCGCCGGGCCGCCATTGGCCCGAGAGGCCGGAGGTAGTCGCCGGCCTCGACGAGGAAGCCGGCGGCTCCTGGCTCGGCCTCAACGACCACGGCCTGCTCGCCGCCATCCTCAACCGCCGGGGCTCGCTGGGTCCGGCTGCCGGCAAGCGCAGCCGCGGCGAACTGGTGCTGGAGGCCTTGGACCACGCCGAGGCGGTCCGGGCCGCCGAGGCGCTCACGGACCTGAACGCGGCGGCCTATCGCAGCTTCAACCTGCTGGTCGCCGATGCGCAGCAGGCCTTCTGGCTGCGCAACCGCGGCAACGACGCGCCGGCGAGTGGGATCGAGTGCTTCGCGCTGCCGCCGGGCCTCTCGATGCTGACGGCCTACGACCGGAACGACCCGCAGAGCCCGCGCATACGGGCCCATCTGCCGCGCTTCGAGCAGGCCGCCGTGCCGGACCCCGGGACCGGCGACTGGGAAGCCTGGCAACGACTGCTCGCCAGCCGCCTGTTCGCGGCCGAGGAAGGGCCAGGCGCCGCCATGACCGTGGTGACCGATGGCGGCTTCGGTACGACCTCCAGCGCGCTGATCGCCCTGCCCGCGCCGCCCCGCGACCTCGATGCGCCGGCCCAACGTTCGACCTGGCTCTTCGCCGCCGGCCGGCCGGACGTCACAGAGTTCGAGCCCGTCGCGCTCTGAGCACGCCGCGAGAGGGTTGACGCCTTCTCGCGGACCGCGTGGGCCAGCCGCCTTGTCATTGTACGGTCATGGCCGGATTGCTATATCAGGGAGGTTGCCTTTTGGGAGGGTCAGCAATCCGCAAATGGACAGCGACCGCCGCCCGAGCTTACAGCCGGCGGTCTTGATTTGTTCCCCCATCACTAGAATTCCGCGATCGGAAACCGAGATGCGACGCAGACGGATTTACGAGGGCAAGGCGAAGGTGCTCTTCGAAGGCCCCGAGCCGGGCACGCTCGTGCAGTACTTCAAGGACGACGCCACGGCCTACAACAACCAGAAGAAGGGCGTCATCACCGGCAAGGGCGTTCTCAACAACCGGATCTCCGAGTATCTGATGCTGCGCCTGGCCGAGGTCGGCATCCCGAACCACTTCGTGCGCCGGCTCAACATGCGCGAGCAGCTCGTGCGCGAGGTCGAGATCATCCCGATCGAGATCGTGGTCCGGAACGTCGCCGCCGGCACGCTCTGCAAGCGCCTGGGCCTCAAGGAGGGCGCGCCCCTGCCCCGCTCGATCGTCGAGTACTACCTGAAGAACGACGAGCTGGGCGACCCGCTGGTCAGCGAGGAGCACATCACCGCCTTCGGCTGGGCGAGCCCCCAGGACATCGACGACATGCTGCAGCTCTCCCTGCGGGTCAACGACTTCCTCTCCGGCCTGTTCCTCGGCGTCGGTCTCAAGCTGGTCGACTTCAAGCTCGAGTACGGCCGGCTCTGGGAGGACGAGCAGATGCGCATCGTCCTGGCCGACGAGATAAGCCCGGATTCCTGCCGCTTGTGGGACATCGAGACCAACGAGAAGCTCGACAAGGACCGCTTCCGCCGCGATCTCGGCCAAGTCAAGGAGGCCTATCAGGAGGTCGCACGGCGCCTGGGCGTGCTGCCCGAGGCCGGCCCGGTAGACATCAAGGGCCCCAAGGTGATGCAGTAGGGCCGGCCGCCGGCCACGCATTGGCAGCCTCGGCAACACCCTGTTTCCAAGGCCCCGAGTCGCCGTGAAACTGTTCCCATGTGAAGACCGCGAGCCGGCTCACGGGAAGGAACACTAAGGCCTTCCGCACCCGCCTTGTCTTGCTCCCCGGCCGTGGCTAGTCTCGCGCCACCGCTGGCACGATGCCAGGCTGCTTCGGAGCGGAACGCGTGAAGGCTCGCGTCCACGTCACCCTGAAACCCGGCGTTTTGGACCCGCAAGGCAAGGCGATCGAGCATGCCCTCGACTCGCTCGGTTTCTTGGGCGTCGAGGAGGTCCGCCAGGGCAAGGTGATCGACCTCACCTTGGCCGAGAGCGACCCTGATCAGGCCAGGGCCTCGGTCGAGGCCATGTGCGAGAAGCTGCTCGCCAACACGGTGATCGAGTCTTACGCCATCGAGCTCGAGGGCTAGTGGCCGTGC
The DNA here is from genome assembly GCA_022360075.1 of Kiloniellales bacterium. The sequence goes on from JAKSDN010001498.1 coordinate 5,448, forward strand.
CGTCTTCCGCCCCTTGCCTTGTCGCGCGATGACTGGGGCGGTCCGTGACATCTATTGGACGCCCTGGGACGACCCGGGCTGCGAGCATCTGCACCTCACCTTGAGCGACGACGGTGCCCAGGCCCAGGGCTTCATTCTGCGCCGCTGGGACGGCCGGCACATCCGCTGCCGCTACCAGCTAGATACGGACCCGGAATGGCGCTTTCGCAACCTCAGTATCGCGGTCATGCCCATCGACGGCGCGGGCGGCGCCCGCCTCGAGCTGGAAAGCGACGGCCAGGGGCGCTGGCGCGCCGACGGCGAGGCGCGGCCGGACCTGGAAGGCTGCATCGACGTGGATATCCAAGTGACGCCCTTCACCAACGTGCTACCGATCCGCCGCCTCGGCCTCTCGGAAGGCGAGGGCAGCGATCAGCGCATGGCCTACGTCAGCCTGCCCGGGCTCGAGGTCGCGGTCGACGAGCAGCGCTACACCTGCCTGAAGCGCCTCGGCGCCGATGGCGGGCGCTACCGCTATGAGGCGATCGGCGACGACTTCGAGGCCGAGCTGCCGACCGACGCCGAGGGGCTCGTGATGGACTATCCCACTCTCTTTCGCAGGAGCTGGCCGCGATGAAAGCCGCCGTGATCGTCTTTCCGGGCTCCAACTGCGACCGCGACGTGCAGGTCGCCCTGCGCCAGTCCATGGGCGAGGAGCCCCTCATGGTCTGGCACAAGGAGACCGACTTCGCGCCGGTCGACCTGATGGTCCTGCCCGGCGGCTTCTCCTACGGCGACTATCTGCGCTCGGGCGCCATGGCGGCGCGCTCGCCGGTCATGAAGGAGGTCGTCGCGCGGGCCGGGCGCGGCGTTCCGCTGCTCGGCATCTGCAACGGCTTTCAGGTTCTGACCGAAAGCGGCCTCCTGCCCGGCGCGCTGATGCGCAACGCCAACCTGCGCTACATCTGCAAGGACGTCATGATCCGGGTGGAGACCAGCCAGAGCCTCTTCACCAACCGCTACGAGGCCGGCGCGACCCTGCGCATTCCGATCGCCCATCACGACGGCAACTACTTCGCCGACGAGACGACCTTGGAGCGCCTGGAGGAGCGCGGCCAGATCGCCTTCCGCTATTGCGACGCCGAGGGCGCGGTCGACCCGGCCGCCAACCCCAATGGCTCGATCCGCAACATCGCCGGCGTCTACAACGAGGCCAAGACGGTGCTCGGCCTCATGCCCCACCCGGAGCGCCTGAGCGACCCCAAGCTCGGCGGCAACGACGGCCGGCCGCTGTTCGACGGCCTGGTGGAGGCGCTGTCGTGAGGAGTGCTTGTCTTGTCGATCGGCCTCCACCCCTGAACCAGATTGGCCAAGGGTTGGAGGCTTGCTGCCAATCCGTCGTGCATGCTTCGAGACGCGCCCGAAGGGGCGCTCCTCAGCATGAGGTAGATCTTTGATGGCATTAAGGAAGATCCTCATCCTGAGGAGCCCGCGCCAGCGGGCGTCTCGAAGGACGCACGATGGTGTTCCAGGTTACGCGCAGCGCCGGGTGGCAGAGCCAACAGGAAACCGCGATATCACAACCTTAGCCCCATGACCGACAGCGCCCTCCACACCTCCCCGACGCCCGAGCGGCGTAACGAACCCACGATCACGCCCGAGATGGTCGCCGAGCACGGCCTGACTCCCGAGGAATACGACCGCGTCCTGCAGATCATGGGTCGCGAGCCGAACCTGCTGGAGCTCGGCATCTTCTCGGTCATGTGGTCGGAGCACTGCTCCTACAAGTCCTCCAAGAAGTGGCTGAAGACTTTGCCGACCGACGGCCCGCAGGTCA
>JAKSDN010000039.1 GCA_022360075.1 Kiloniellales bacterium
CGGCGCGTTCAAGTTGATGCCCTCGACCAGGCGCGTGTCGTTCTCGTCCGTCAGCGCGACCGCGGAGAGCTGGAGATCGCCGTCGAGCGGTCCGTTCGGGTCGTTGTCGATGCTCTGCGCCTCCGGCGACAGGATGTCGCCACCCTGGAACTGTTCGATCACCTGATCGTACTTGATCTGCACGTCGTTGCGCTGCTGATCCCAGTCGATCAGCTCCTTGATCGGCCCGGGCAGGTCCTTGTAGGCGTTGATCACCGCGACCAGGGCGCCGATGTCCATATGGCCGGCGATCGCCAGCAGACCGCCGACCATGTAGAACAGGAAAGGCGTGAGCTGCGACAGGAAGTTGTTGAGGAACTTCACGAAGAATTTGCGCTGATAGATCTCGTAGCGAATCCCGAAGATCCGGCCGAGCCGCGAGGCGATGTCCGCGCGCTCGTAGTTCGAGGTGTCGTGGGCGTGGACCTCGACCGCGCCCTCGATCAGCTCGCCGATCCGTCCGGCGAGCTGGCGCGCGGTGAGCTGGCGCTCCTTGCCGAGCACCAGGATGCGCCGGCGCAACCGCGGGATCACGAAGGCCTGGACCAGCACGATCGTCGCCGCCACCAGGCCGAGCCAGACGCTCTGGACCAGGATGAAGACCATGGCCGTCAAGGCCTGGCCGCCGAGGTAGACCGGCTGGACGTAGGCATCGCCGATGAAGCCGCCCAGTGGCTCCACCTCGTCCTTGATCATGGTCGCGACTTCGGACTGCTTCATGCGCCGCAGGTGCGGAATCGGGAAGCGCAGCACGCGGTCCGTCAGCTCGTAGCGCAAGCGGCGCAGCATGCGCTCGCCCGTGCGGCCTTTCTCCGTGTTGATGACGAACTTGAAGACGCCGTTGATCACGACGAGCGAGAGGAATGTCAGGCTGAGAGCGATCAGGAGCGAGGGCTGGTCGAGCTGGAAGCCCTCGAACAGGGTCTCGCCTTCCGCGCCCCAAGGTGAGCCGATGCGCAGGAAGCTCTGTGTCGATCCCTCGCCGCTGAAGCCTTCGCCCTGAATGCCCTCGTTGACGATCGACTTCGGCAGATTGAAAGACATGTAGAGAAACGGCAGCGAAATCACCACCATGAGTAGAATGGCGAGCTGCTCACGCCGGCTGTGGTGCCATATATACTTGAAAAGTCTCGGTTCCATTCAGCCCTCTAAGATCTTTATCCAGGCCAGGTCCGCGCCAACCCGGCCAAATGGCTGACAATGGGCCGTCGATGCCCGGTCAGCTTAACCAATGGTCCTATCGCGGTAAACCGGACCCCGACGGGCGCCGGGTGAACGTGCCTCACGCCTTGCGGGGCGCAGAAAGGCCGCTCATGTCATTTAAACGTCGGTTTCGTTGATCCCCCGGCTGTGGCAGTATCCCGTCTGTCGTCGCGCCGGGGGTAAGTTATTGGGGGGTCGTGATGACCTCTGGGCGCAAGCATAGGCGTGTGCTCATCTATAGCCATGACAGTTTCGGTCTCGGCCATCTGCGCCGTTGCCGAGAGATCGCGCATGCCCTGGTCGAGCAGGACAAAAGTCTCTCGGTCCTTATACTTTCGGGCTCTCCGATCATCGGCAGCTTCGATTTCCGCGCCCGTGTAGATTTTGTGCGGGTACCCGGCGTGATCAAGCTGCGCAACGGGGACTACACCTCGCTGAACCTTCACATCGACGTCGAGCAGACCATGGCGATCCGCTCCTCGATCATCGAGCACACCGCCAAGATCTACGATCCCGACCTCTTCCTGGTCGACAAGGAGCCGCTGGGTCTGCGCGGCGAGGTCAAGGAGACGCTGCAGCAGCTCAAGTCCCGCGGCACCCCATGTGTCCTGGGCCTGCGCGACGTCATGGACGACCCGGAGCTGCTGGCGCCCGAGTGGGAGCGCAAGAACGCCGTGCCCGCTCTGGCCGAGCTCTACGACGGCATCTGGGTCTACGGCCTGCCGCAGATCTGCGACCCCTTGGAGGGAATCGATCTGCCGCCCTCGGTCCGGCCGAAGATCAGCTATACCGGATACCTCGGGCGCCGCGTCCCTCAGGCCGCCTCGCCCCAGGTCCTGGAGAAAATCGAGGAGCCCTATCTGCTGGTGACCGTCGGCGGCGGCGGCGACGGCGAGGCGATCATCGACTGGGTGCTGAGCGCCTACGAGCTCGACCGCCAACAACCCTATCCGGCGCTTCTGGTGCTGGGGCCCTTCATGGCCTCGGAGCTGCAAAGCGAGTTCCTGCAGCGCGCCGCCCAACTGCCGGATGTCGAGGCCATCACCTTTGAAACCCATCTGGAAGCCTTGATGCAGCGCGCCGTCGCCGTCGTCTGCATGGGCGGCTACAACACCTTCTGCGAGATCCTGTCGCTCGACAAGCGCGCCCTCGTCATTCCGCGCACCGAGCCGCGGCGCGAGCAGTTCATCCGGGCGTCGCGGGCCCGCGAGCTCGGCCTGGTCAGCATTCTGCTGGACGATGGCGCCCGCGTTCCCCATACCATGGCCACCGCCTTGCGCGCCCTGCCACAGCGGCCGCGCCCCTCGGAGGTCGTCGTGCCGGGCCTGCTGGACGGCCGGGACAACGTGATCAAGCTGAGCCGCAAGCTGCTGCTGCAACGGCGCAAACGGCTGGCCATGGCGGACACGGCCGATCTGCCGCTGCGCGCCAGCGGTGGCGAATAGGCGAAGACGCTCTACAATCCCTCCATGGAGTCTCATTACGGGCAGAGTCGCGAATCAGGCGCGCGAGCGGCCATCGCAGTGATCCTGAAGGGCTATCCGCGCCTGTCCGAGACCTTCATCGCCCAGGAGATCCGCGCCCTGGAAGCGGCCGGCCTGGACCTGCGGCTCGTCTCCCTGCGCCATCCCACGGACCCGACGGTCCATCCGGTGCATCGCGAAATTCGCGCGCCCATCGCCTATCTGCCGGAATACCTGATCGACGAGCCCCGGCGGGTCTCGGCCGGCTGGCGGCGCGCGCGCCGGCTGCCGGGCTATGGCCGGGCGCTGCGGACCTGGCTGAAGGACCTGCGCCGCGACCCGACCCCGAACCGGGTCCGCCGCTTCGGCCAGGCCTGCGTGCTCGCCGCCGAACTGCCGCAAGAGGTCGGCCGGCTCTACGCCCACTTCCTCCACACCCCGGCCTCGGTCGCCCGCTATGCCGCGCTCATGCGCGATCTGCCCTGGTCCTGCTCCGCCCACGCCAAGGACATCTGGACCACGCCGGATTGGGAGAAGCGCGAGAAGCTGGAATCCTTGGACTGGCTGGTGACCTGCACCGCCGCCGCCCACGACCATCTTCGCACGCTGGCGGCCGCGCCGGACAAGGTGGGCCTGGTCTATCACGGGCTCGACTTCACGCGCTTTCCCGACCCCGGCCCGAGTCGCGCGGACAGGGCCGATGGCTCGGACCCCGAAGCCCCTGTGGTGTTGCTTTCGGTCGGACGGGCGGTCGAGAAGAAGGGCTACGACGACCTGTTGGAGGCTCTCGCCGCGCTGCCGCGAACGCTGTTTTGGCGTTTCGAACATATCGGCGGCGGGGCAGGGCTCGAGGCCTTGAAGGCCGAGGCTCGACGACTCGGTCTCGAAGACCGGGTGACTTGGCTCGGCGCGCAGCCGCAAGAGGAAGTGATCGCGGCCTATCGGCGTGCGGACCTCTTCGTGCTGGCAAGCCGCCTGGGCGCCGACGGCGATCGCGACGGCCTGCCCAACGTGCTGATGGAAGCGCAGAGCCAGCGCCTGGCCTGCCTGGCCACGCGGATCTCCGGCATCCCTGAGCTGATCGAGGACGAGGTCACAGGGATCCTGGTGCCGCCCGCCGATCCGACGGCCCTGAGCGCGGCGCTGGCGCGTCTGATCGCCGATCCCGAGCTGCGTCGAAGCCTGGGCACCGCCGGCGCGCAGCGCGTGCGCACGCATTTCTCGATGGCCGCTGGCATCGACGATCTCTTGCGGCGCTTCGGCCGCCCGCCGCCGGCCCAGGCCGCCCAATAGAGCGGCGGCCCAGGGCCCGTTGACAGCAATGCGTGTCGCCTTCTATGCGCCGCTCAAGCCGCCGGACCATCCGGTGCCCTCGGGCGACCGGCGCATGGCCCGGCTGCTGTTCGCGGCGATGGAGCAGGCCGGCCACCAAGTCGAGCTCGCCAACCGGCTGCGCAGCCGCGACGGCGCCGGCGACGAGCAGCGCCAGGCCCGCCTGGCCAACATCGGGCGCGCCCGGGCCGACCGCTTGCTGCGCCGCTATGCGGCCCGGCCCAGCGGCGAGCTGCCGGAGCTCTGGTTCACCTATCACGTCTACTACAAGGCACCCGACTGGATCGGCCCGCGCGTGGCCGAGGCCTTGGAGATCCCCTACGTCGTGGCCGAAGCCTCGGTCGCCCACAAGCGCGCCGACGGGCCCTGGGATGCCGGGCATCGCGCGACCTTGGCGGCGCTGGACCAGGCCGTTCGGATCGTCACCTTGAACCCGCTCGATCTCGACTGCCTGCCCGACCGCTCGCGGGCCCGGCTGCTGCCGCCTTTTCTCGATGTCGAGCCCTATCTTCGGGCCGCCGGCCAGCGTGCCCGCCACCGCAACCGGCTGTCGGCGCGCTTCGGCCTCGATCCCGAGGAACCTTGGATCGTGACCGTCGCGATGATGCGGCCGGGCGACAAGCTCGAGTCCTACCGCGTCCTGGGCCGGGCTCTCGCGGAATTGCTCGAGCTGCGCTGGCAACTGATCGTGGTCGGCGACGGCACGGCACGGCCGGAAGTCGAAGCCGCTCTGGGCGGACCCACACCGGACTCCGAAGGCCAGAAAGCGCTGTTCGAGCGCGTGCACCTCGCCGGCCAGTCAAGCGAGGAAGAAGTGGCGGCGGTCCTCGCCGCCTGCGACCTGATGGCCTGGCCGGCGATCAACGAGGCCTTCGGCATGGCCTTCCTCGAGGCCCAGGCATCCGGCCTTCCGGTGGTCGCCGGCCGCAGCGGCGGCGTCGCGGCAGTGGTGCACGAGGACGAGTCCGGCCTGCTGGTCGAGCCCGGCGACCCGGAAGCTTTCGCCAGCGCCTTGCGGCAGTTGCTGATCAACAAGGAGCGGCGGCTCGGCATGGCCTGGGCGGCGAAGGCGCGTGCGACGACCAACCACGCCTTGGAGGTCGCCGCGACGCGCCTCGACCAGATCCTCGTCGAGGCGAAGCAGGCCGGCGCGCGCAAGCCCGTGGCCGCGTTGCCGCCGCCCGAGCCCCAGGGCGCCGACCTGAAGCCATGACCGGCGCCGAGACCGAGGCGGCTTCGGCAACGCCGCTCGTGATGATCCGCCACGGCCCGACCGACTGGAACGAGCGCAGCCTGATCCAGGGCCGCAGCGACCGCGCCTTGAGCGCGAGCGGGCGGCAGGCGGTGGCGCGCTGGCGCTTGCCGGCCGAGCTGACAAGCTATCGCTGGACCTCGAGCCCGCTGCGCCGCGCCCTCGAGACCGCGGCGCTCCTGGGCCATGGCGAA
>JAKSDN010000199.1 GCA_022360075.1 Kiloniellales bacterium
ACCCAATCCTGGGGCCAGAAGCCGGTTGTCCGGAAGGCGAAGGCCGTGGACGCCGCGACGACGGAGAGACCGTGGAACTCGAAAGCCTCCCGGGCGCGCGGCATGTGCCAGGCATGGGTCACCAGAACGATCGAAGAAAGCCCCGCCTCGGCCAGAATCGGCGCCGTGAGGGCTGCGTTCTGGAAGGTATTCCTGGAGCGGCCCTCGACGTGGTGGACCTCGACCCGGAAGTCGCCTTCGAGCGCGAGCCTCATCGCTTCGCCGACGGAGCGTTCGGACCGGCCGATTCGGCCGCCGGTGACCAAGAGCGGCAGGCCGGTCTCCCGCTGGAGCTTGGCGCCGTAGCGAATCCGCTCGAGCGTGAGCGCCCCGACCGTATCGCCGCCGAATTCCGGCGTATCGTGGCGCAGGTCCGCGCCCAGGACCACGATGGCCTCGGCTTGCAGCATTTCCGGACCGGCGGGACCGGGGACTTCGCCCTGGAGGCCGGCGAGCAAGGCGGCGGCGACGTAGGGGGTGCTCAGAAGGTAGAGCCCGAGTGCGCCGGCCGAGCCGAGCAGGAGCGCGGCACGCCCGAAGCGCCGGACCAGGAGCAAGGCCAGCAACCAGGCCACCAGGGCAAGGAAAACGGGATCGACGAGTTGCGGCATGGCGGGACGGCTCGGCTAAAGGAAGCGCTAACGGCTTGGGTCTATAGGCGGGCGATCCTGATGGGCTGCTGCCGGGGACGAAAGGCCAAAGTGTCGCGCAAAGTCGCCACCGATGACTTTGAGCGCTTGCCCGCACTGGCCAGCCCTGGCTAAGACGTGGCATCCCAGGCACCTGGCGGGTGTCGGCAGACCGCGAGCAGGCGATTGTAGGCAGGGCGACAGCTAGGACGGACGGATCACGGACACGACGGGAAAGACGGAATGTTCGAACCTCTCACGCTGGGCTATCTGACCGCCGCCGTCCTCCTCGTCGGCCTTGTGGCCATTTTCCTCGTCTCCGCCTACACGCTGCACAAGATGCGGCGCGTGCATGTGATGCTCTACGAAATCCGCGCGAACGAGGGCCGGGAGCGGGACGAAGCCTTGTTCAAGCAGTACCGGCAGCTCGAAGCCCTGCATGCCCTGCACCTCGAGTTCGGCTTCGATAAGGCGCTTCCCGCCACGCGGGGCTGGGCCGCCTCGCCCGACTTCCTCCTCGTGATCGCCCGCGCCGTGCAGGAGTGGCGTCCCAAGGTGATCGTCGAATGTGGCTCCGGCGGCTCGACCGTCGTCCTCGCCCACTGCGCCCGGCGCAACGGTGACGGCCATGTCTACAGCCTCGACCACGACCCTGCCTTCGCCGCGGCCACACGACGCGAGCTCGAGCGCCACGGGCTTCAAGACTTCGCCACCGTGATCGACGCGCCGCTGACCGAGCACCGCATCGGCGACAGGGACTGGCCCTGGTATGCTGTCGAGGCGCTGCCCGGCGACCCGATCGACATGCTGATCGTCGACGGGCCGCCGCTGCCGGTGGACAGCCTGGCGCGCTATCCCGCAGGTCCGCTGCTATTTTCCCGATTGGCCAAGCAGGCCGTGGTCTACCTCGACGACGCGGGGCGACCGGAAGAGACAAAGATCGTCGCGCGCTGGCAGCAGGAGTTCGATATCCGCCAATCCACGAGCCATGCGACGGAGAAAGGCTGCGTGGCTCTGTGGTTGGAGGGCTCTTAGGCGGCCGCCTTCTCCGCTCACTTGTCTCGACGCGGCGGGTCTTCGGCCGCGTCGCGATCGAGGGCGAGCTGATCGAGCTCGACCCGATCCAAGAGACAGGACGCGTCGCCAGGCGCCTCCGCCTCTCCCTTCGCCGACCCGCAACGTGGACAATGCTGCGTGACCAGCCGCCGGCGGCCCGGCTCGATCGCGAGCGCCAGCGCGCAAGCGCCCCTACCGGCGAAGGGATCGCGATAGAGCGCGTCGTCGGCCTCCGGCGACGCCGGGGATGGTCGGTCTTCGGTCATGGCTTCGCAGGAACCTTGAGCGAGTCCCAAGACCCTGCCGTCACCAGGGTTAACGGAGAGTTGAAGCGAGGCGCGCATTTCCGTAGCGCCCAAGAATCGCTATCTTAATCGGATTACCCGCAGCGCAGTCGGATCTGGTCCGAAAGGAGTTCGCATGACCCGCGTTCTCACCCTTGTCGCAGCGCTCTTCGCCGCGGCCCCACTGCTCGCCCCTGATCAGGTCTCGGCCGGGTCGGCCTGGCCGGCGCTGGTGGATTCTGCCTGGCTCCGCGCAAACCTCGAGAAGCCCGATCTGGTGGTGCTCGACGTGCGCAACAAGCTGGGCCAAGCCTCGCGCAAGGACTTCGAGGCGGGCCACGTCCCGGGCGCCGTCTACAGCGACTACCTCAGGGCCGGCTGGCGCACCAAGGTCGACGGCATCGCCGGACAGTTGCCCCCGCTGCCGCAGCTCGAGGCGCTGATCGGCGGCCTGGGCATCGGCAATGACAGCCATGTCGTGATCGTCGCCGGCGGCCAAAGCGCCCTCGATATGGGCAGCGCCACGCGCGTCTATTTCACCTTCAAGGTGCTCGGCCACGACGCGGTTTCGGTCCTCGACGGCGGCTGGAAGGCTTACGCCGCCGACCCGGCCAATCCGATCGAAAGCGGCTGGAACACGCCCGAGCCGGAGATTTTCGCAGCCAAGCTGCGTCCCGAGCTTCTCGCCGACCGCCTCGAGGTGGCGTCGGCCGTTGCCGACGGCACGGCCCTGATCGACTATCGGCCGCCGCCGCAGTTCGAGGGTCGGGCCAAGCACCCGCTGGCCAGGCGCGCCGGCACCATTCCCGGCGCCCGGTCTCTGCCGGAGAGCCGTCTCACCGAGGCCAGCGGCCACTTCACCAAGCCGGAGACGCTGACCGGCCTCTTGGCGGAGATCGGCGTGGCGCCGGAGTCCGAGAGCATCGCCTTCTGCAACACCGGCCATTGGGCTTCGCTCGGCTGGTTCGCCAACTACGCCCTGCTCGGCAACGAGAAGGCCAAGCTCTACGACGGCTCGATGGTCGACTGGACCGCGATGGATTCGGCCGCCGTCGAGAAGAGCTGCGCTACCTGCTGACCGACCGTGAGCTCGCTCGCCGACACGCGCCCGATCCTCGGTTCCGAAGCCGGCAGTAGCCTGCCCGGCCCCGACTGGCGCGTCGTGGGCCCGGCAGCGGTGCTGGTCTTTGGCGGTGCGGCCGCCTTGGTCGCGGAATTCGGCTGGCGCGAGGCCGGGCTCTATCTGCTCGGCGGCGCGCTCGGGCTGGTGCTCTACCACGCGACCTTCGGCTTCGCCTCGAGCTGGCGGCGCTTTCTGACCGAGGGCCGCGGCGCCGGTCTGCGCGCCCAGTTGCTGATGCTGGCCCTGGCCACGGCGATCTTCTTCCCGGTGCTCGCGGACGGCAGCCTGTTCGGCCGCTCGGTCGGCGGCGCCGTGGCGCCCGTGGGCGTCTCGGTGATGATCGGCGCCTTCCTCTTCGGCCTCGGCATGCAGCTCGGCGGCGGCTGCGCCTCGGGCACGCTTTACAGCGTCGGCGGCGGCTCGACGCGCATGGTCGTGACCCTGCTGTTCTTCATGGTCGGCTCGCTGATCGGCACCGCCCACCTGCCCTGGTGGCTCGGGCAGCCGAGCCTCGGCTCGATCTCGCTGCCGCGCGAGCTGGGCCTGACCCCGGCGCTCGGCCTGCAGCTCGCGGTCTTTGCCGCGATCGCGCTCGGCAGCCTGGTCTGGGAGCGGCGGCGTCACGGTCGGAAGGAGGCCCGCGCCGATTACGCTTTGCCCTTGAGCCGCCGGCTGCTGCAGGGCCCTTGGCCGCTGCTCTGGGGCGCGGTCCTGCTGGCGCTGCTGAACGTCGCGACCCTCGGGCTGGCCGGCCATCCCTGGACCGTCAGCTTCGGCTACACGCTCTGGGGCGCCAAGGCCGCGAGCGCCGCGGGGATCGACGTCGGCACCTGGGCCTTCTGGACCTGGCCGTTCCCGAGCCGGGCCCTGGAGGGCAGCCTGTTCGAGAACTCGACCTCGCTGATGAACTTCGGGATCCTGGTCGGCGCCTTCCTGGCCGCCGGCCTCGCCGGCAAGTTCGCGCCGGCCCGCTCGATTCCCCTGGGCTCGGTCCTGGCCGCCGTGCTCGGCGGCCTGCTGATGGGCTATGGCGCCCGTCTCGCCTTCGGCTGCAACGTCGGCGCCTACTTCTCCGGCATAGCCTCGGGCAGCTTGCACGGCTGGCTCTGGTTTGCCGCCGCGCTCGTCGGCACCTACGGCGGCGCCCGCCTGAGGCCGCTCTTCGGACTCGACCCCAAGCCCAATTGAGCGAAGGCTTGTTGGACTCCGGGGCCTGCTGCCACAATCCGCAGGTAGCCTCCGGGGGTTGGCGTGCGCTCTATCCTCTGCCTTGCGGCCCGTCTCGCCACTGTCCTGGCCTTGGCCCTGGCGGCTTTGTCTTGCTCCAGCGCCGAGCCGGAGCCGAGGCCGACGTTCCGCACGGCACCCCCGACCAAGCCGGCCACGACCCCGCCGGTCAGCACGGCGCCCGGTTATCCCTCCCTGGGCGATGTCGTCGACGAGGTCCAGGCCCGGCGCCGGCTGATCCGGCAGCTCGAAGAGCTCGAGAAGGACGAGCCCTGAGGCGGTCCTCGGCTGGCCGTCGCGCCGGCCAACATGAACAAGCTTTAATGATCCGGACAGGCAACGTTCATCCGTAACTCCCAGGTCTCAGCGGAATCGGGACCGCGCCTCGCCACGCGCCCGGCTTGGACCCGCCGTCTAGACCGAGGGGATCGCAGGATGGAACCTGTACCCCAATCACCGACAGCTTGCCTGAGCGCCGTCCCGGGACGGCACGAAAGCCTGGTGTGGCGTGCCTTGGCCGTCGGCGCCTTCGCCCTGACCATCGTCACCGCCACTGCCTTTTCGGCCCAGGCGCGGCCGGCGCCGGAGGGCTTCGCCGACTTGGCCGAACAGGTCTCGCCCGCCGTCGTCAACATCTCCGTGACCCAGAGCGCGGCGAGTGCCGCCGGCGCCATTCCCCAGGGCCGGGCGTTGCCGCCGCTTTCCCCCGATCATCCCTTTCGCGAATTCATGGAGCGCTTCTTCGGCGAGGACTTCGAGGGGCTCCGCCCGACGCCCCGCGGCGAGCCGCGGTCCAGAGCACCGCGCGGCACGGCCGTCGGCTCGGGCTTCATCATCGATGCCGAGGGCTACGTCGTCACCAACAACCACGTGATCGCCCAAGCCGAAGAGATCGAGGTCATCCTCAGCGACGGCGCGCGCTTCGACGCGGCGCTGATCGGCCGCGACGAGCGCACCGACCTGGCCCTGCTCAAGATCGAGGCGGACGAGCCCTTGCCGGTCGTCGCGTTCGGCGACTCCGACCGGGTCCGGCCCGGCGACTGGGTGATGGCCGTGGGCAATCCCTTCGGCCTCGGCGGCACGGTAACGGCCGGCATCGTCTCGGCGCGCGGCCGCGACTTGCCCGGTGGCACGCTCATCGACTTCCTGCAGATCGACGCGCCCATCAACCGCGGCAACTCCGGCGGGCCGACCTTCAACACGGAAGGCGATGTGATCGGCGTGAACACCGCGATCTACTCGCCGACCGGCGGCAGCGTAGGGATCGGCTTCGCCATTCCCTCGAACCTCGCCCGGCAGGTGGTCGCGGATCTGCGCGAGCACGGCAAGGTCGAACGCGGCTGGCTCGGCGTGCGCATTCAGCAGGTGACGCCGGACATCGCCGAGGGCTTCGGCCTGGAGCGCGCAGAGGGCGCATTGGTGGCCGCGGTCGAGCCGAACAGCCCGGCCGCCGAAGCCGGATTCCGGGCCGGTGATGTCATCCTCGCCTGGAACGGCGCGAAGGTCGAGGCGCTCAAGGACCTGCCCCGCCTGGTCGCCGCGACCCCGGTGGAGCAGAGCGTCGAGGTCTCGCTGTGGCGCAACGGCAAAGCCGAGACGCTCGAGGTGACGACCGGCAGCGCGCCGGCAGCCCGCGAGGTCTCGGGCCTGCAAGGTCCGGACAGCGAGGCCACCGAGGACTCGCCGAACCTGAGCCTCGGCGACACGGGCCTGGTCGTGGCCGATCTGACCGAGGAGGCCCGCGAGGCCTTCGGTATCGCGCCGCAGATCGAAGGCGTTGTCGTCATCGAGGTTGCCGAGGGCAGCGTCGCCCAAGAGCAAGGACTGCGGAAGGGCGACGTGATCGCGAGCCTGGGCCTCGAGCCCGTGACCTCCACGCAAGAGGCGGCCCGAGCACTCGAGGACGTCCGCGCCGAGGGCCGGAAGGTGGTGCCGGTTCTGGCCAAGCGGCAAGGCGGCGACAGC
>JAKSDN010000127.1 GCA_022360075.1 Kiloniellales bacterium
AGGACGGCTACTACTGGATCACCGGCCGGGTCGACGACGTGATCAACGTCTCCGGCCATCGCATGGGCACGGCCGAGGTGGAAAGCGCGCTGGTGGCCCACCCGGCGGTCTCGGAATCGGCCGTGGTGGGCTACCCCCACGACATCAAGGGCCAGGGCATCTACGCCTACGTGACTTTGGTGGCCGGCCTCGAGCCGAGCGAGGAGCTGCGCAAGGAGCTGGTCCGCTGGGTGCGCGGCGAGATCGGCCCGATCGCGAGCCCGGACCTCATCCAATGGGCGCCGGGCCTGCCCAAGACCCGCTCGGGCAAGATCATGCGCCGCATCCTGCGCAAAATCGCCGAGAACGACTACGGCAACCTCGGCGACACCTCGACCCTGGCCGACCCCGCCGTGGTCGACGACCTGGTCGAAAACCGCATGATCCGCGGCTAAGGGCGCCGGGCGAGCGCGCGAAGGACCGCAGCCAAGCGCCGGGCGTTGCCGTCGATCTCGGCCTCGTCGAGCGCGGCGTAGCCGAGCAACAGGCCTTGGCAGGATAGCCGATCGGCCGCCTCGGCCGTGGCGTAATAAGTCGAGAGCGCGCCGACAGCGATTCCGGCCGCCGAGGCTTCCCGTTCGACCTCGCGGTCGCTGACCCTTCCGCGCAACGCAGGCCCCAAGCGTGCCACGAGGTGCAAGCCGGCCGCGTCGGGCGCAAGCTGAAGCAGGCCCTCGAAGTATCGCTCGGCGGCGGCCAGGAGCGCGTCTTGGCGCGCCGCGTAGAGCCGGCGCATGCGGCGCAGATGGCTCGCGAAATGGCCTTCGTCGATGAAGCGGGCCAGCGCCGGCTGGGCGATGCTGGAGGCCGAGTCGTCCAGGCTGCGTAACGCTTGCGACAGCGGCGTGACCAGGTCCGGCGGCGCGATCAGATAGCCCAGGCGCAAGGCAGGAAAGAGCACCTTCGAGAAAGTGCCGACATAGATCACGCGGCCGCCGTCCGCGCGGCTGGCGTCGAGCCCCTGCAGCGAGGCCAGCGGCCGGCCGCCATAGCGGTATTCGCTGTCATAGTCGTCCTCCAGCACCCAGGCGTCCCGCTCGCTCGCCCAGTCCAGCAGGGCAAGACGGCGAGAAAGCGAAAGTGTCACGCCGAGAGGATACTGATGCGACGGTGTCACCGCGGCCAACCTGGCGTGCGGGGCCAGGCGGCGCCCTTCCGTCACGACCAGGCCCTCCGCATCGACCGGGACCGGCACCAACCTGGCCCCGGCCGCGGCCAGGGCGTTGCGCAGCCCGGCATAGCCCGGCTCCTCCAGCCACACGGCATCGCCGGGATCGATCAGCACTCTTGCCACGAGGTCGAGCGCCTGCTGCGCGCCCGCCGTGATCAGCACCTGCTCGGCGTCGCAGGGCAAGCCCCTGACGCTGCGCAGGTGCCGCGCGATGGCCGCGCGCAACGGCGGGTAGCCGGCCATCGAGCCCGGATGCAGCAGGTCCGCCGAGGGCCGCCGCCAGATCCGGCCGAGCAAGCGGCCCCAGACGTCGAAGGGAAAATGCGCGACATCGGGCAGGCCGGGCGTGAAGGCGCGCGCCACCGGCACGCTGGGCCGGGCCAAGGCCGCCAGGTCTTGCCCGCGCCGTGACAAGCCGCGCGCCGCCTGTCTTTGCGGCCCGGCTTTGGCCCGGGGTGTCTCGCTCGGCGACAGCAGGTGATCCGGCAGGACACCCGACACGAAAGTCCCGGCGCCGGTCCGTCCCTCCAGATAGCCCTCGGCATGAAGCTGCTCGAAGGCGTTGACGACCGTGTTGCGCGAGCAGCCGAGCTCCTCGGCGAGCACGCGCGTCGCCGGCAGCCGCGCGCCCGGCGCCAGGCGGCCGCTCAAGATGGCGTCGCGCACTTGGGCGTAGAGCTGCCGGTGCATTGGCCGGTCGCCGCGGCGATCGAGCGCGAAAGGCACGAGACTCGCCGGGTGCCGCGCGGGCGGCGCAGAGGGTTCGGGCCAAGCCACCATCGATCGAAATTTTCACAAGCACAGCCGAGTGGTACTTTCATTTTCTCAGAAATGGCTCTCTAGATCCATCCAATCGGCGCTTAAGGTCGCAAGAACGATGGAATGAAGGAGAGATCCATGGACGTGTCGGAACCGGCGCGGAGCGACGCTTTCGCGCCAACCCCGCGAACGCGGGTCAAGCGCCTGCACCAGCGGGCGGTCTATGAACGCGAAGGCGTCTACGCCGTGCTCGACGCCGGCCTGATGTGCCATGTCGGCTATGTGATCGACGGCCAGCCCTACGTCACGCCGACTGCCTACTGGCGTGAGGGCGACCGGGTCTACTGGCACGGCTCCTCGGCCAGCCGCGCGCTCAGGCAGCTCAAGAGCGGCGTGCCGGCCTGCTTCACCGTGGCGCTGCTCGACGGCCTGGTGTTGGCCCGCTCGGGCTTCCATTCCTCGATCAACTACCGCTCGGTCATGGCGCTCGGCACGGCGGAGCTGGTCGACGACGAGGCCCACAAGTTGCGCGCCCTGGAAGCCTTCTCCGAGCGATTGACGCCGGGGCGCTGGGACGAGCTGCGCCCCGTCAACGGTCAGGAGATCAAGGCCACGACCGTGCTGACCATGAAGCTGGACGAGGTCTCGGCGAAGATCCGCAACGGCCCGCCGGCGGACGACGAAGAGGACTACGATCTCGATGTCTGGGCCGGCGTGCTGCCGATCCACTACAGCCTCGGCAAGCCGGAACCCGATCCCCGGCTGAAGGCGGGGATCGCCGAACCGGCCTATCTGGCCCAGTTCAGCGCGGATTGAGGGGAGATCACGACATGTCCGAGGACTGGCACCGCACGATCGCCGCGGCCGCCGCCGCGCCGCTCGAGGCGGGGCGCGCCTCTTCGCTGCTGTTCGCGCACGGCAGCATGCAGATCCGCTACTACGCACCGGAGGGCCGCGACGAACAGACGCCGCACGATCAGGCCGAGGTCTATTTCATCGCCAGCGGGACCGGCAGCTTCGTGCGCGAGGGCGAGCGGGTGACCTTCGGCCCGGGCGACATGCTGTTCGTTGCCGCCGAAGAAGAGCATCGCTTCGAAGACTTCAGCGAGGACTTCGGCACTTGGGTCGTATTCTACGGCCCCAAGGGCGGCGAGGCCGCCTGACGGCCCGCTCATGGGGAACGGGGACCGTTGCATGGGCGCGCCCGTCGTCCGACCGCCTTCGGGTATGGCGCCGGCACGCGAGACTCTCGATGGCAATACGGTTCGCCTCGAGCCGGTCGATCCCAGGCGCCACGCCAAGGCGCTGTTCCAGCGATCGCACGAGCCTGACCCCGAGGGCCGCTTGTGGGACTACATGCCCTACGGCCCCTTCGACAGCGAGGCCGCTTTCGCCGATTGGCTGACCGGCTGCGCGGCCTCGGCCGATCCGCTGTTCTTCGCGGTGATCGACAAGGCGAGCGGCCTGCCTTCGGGCATGACCAGCTATTTACGGATCACGCCTGAGATGGGCGTCATCGAGACCGGCCATATCTGGTTCGCGCCGGCGATCCAGCGCAGCCGGGCATCGACCGAAGCCATCTTCCTGATGGCGCGCCACGTCTTCGACGCGCTCGGCTATCGCCGCTTCGAATGGAAGTGCAACGCGCTCAACGCCGCCTCGAAGCGCGCGGCCCTGCGCCTCGGCTTCTCCTACGAGGGCACCTTCCGCCAGCATCTGATCGTCAAGGGCCGCAACCGCGACACCGCCTGGTTCGCCATGCTCGACGGCGATTGGCCAGCGATCCGAGCCAACTTCGAGCGCTGGCTCGACGACGCCAACTTCGATGCACAAGGAAAGCAGCGGATCTCGCTGAGCGAACTCAATCGGGGGCTGCTGCGGCCGATGCTGGACTTCGACGGCCGGCCGCGACCGGGCAGCGCCTAGAAGTCGACGCAGATGCCCTTGCGCTCCCAGTCGCCGTAACGCGTCGGTTCAGGGCCGCTGGGGCCGCCGATCTCCTTGGGTTTCTCAGCCTTGGCCTTGCCAGGCGCTTTCGCCGGCTGCGGTTGCCGTTTCACCGCCTCGCCGTCCGGCTGCGGCTTGGCCGACCGGGCCTTGTGGCTTTTGAATGCAAGAGCCATGGAGAACATATGGCAAGGCGGGCCGCCCGCGCCAAGCCTTGAAGCCCATTCCGCGCCGGCTTACCTCTGAAGCGACCGCAACCCGGAGCCTCGACGAGGTGCCATGAACTACTTCCGCACCGCGATGTTGCTCGCCGGCATGACTGCGCTGTTCCTTGCCGTCGGTTTCATGATCGGCGGCGAGGCCGGCATGCTGATCGCGCTTGTCGTGGCACTCGGCATGAACGCCTTCGCCTATTGGAACAGCGACAAGCTGGTGCTGCGCATGTACGGCGCGCGCGAGGTCGACAAGCGCTCGTCGCCGGGCTTCTACGGCGTGGTCGAGCAGCTCGCGCACAATGCCGAGCTGCCGATGCCGAAGGTCTACATCATCGACAATCCGCAACCGAACGCCTTCGCGACCGGCCGCAACCCCGAGAACGCGGCGGTCGCCGCGACCACCGGGCTGCTGCAGCGGCTTTCCTCCGAGGAGGTCGCGGGCGTGATGGCGCACGAGCTCGCCCATGTGAAGAACCGCGACACCCTGATCATGACGATCACGGCCACGGTCGCCGGCGCGATCTCGATGCTGGCCAACTTCGGGCTGTTCTTCGGCGGCAATCGCAACAACCCGATGGGCATCGTCGGCGTGCTGCTGGTGGCGATCCTGGCGCCCATGGCGGCCATGCTGGTGCAGATGGCGATCAGCCGCTCGCGCGAGTACGAGGCCGACCGGGTGGGCGCGGAGATCTGCGGCCAGCCGCTCTGGCTCGCCTCGGCCCTGGAGAAGATTCAGGCCGGCGCCAGCCGCATCGACAACACCGCGGCCGAGCGCAACCCGGCGACCGCGCACATGTTCATCATCAACCCGCTGCACGCCCAAAAGGTCGACAGCCTGTTCTCGACTCATCCCAACACGCAGAACCGGATCGCCCGGCTGCGCCAGATGGTAGGCCAGGCGGGGCAGGGCGCGGGCCCCTGGGGCTGAGCGTCACGCCTTTCGTTCCCTTCGTCGAGATTTGTGCAGCGCGATCGCACACCTGCGCTATACTGTTGCCATACAAAGAAGAAAACGCCGCACCAGGCCACGGTGCGGCGCGGCATCGGAGCGTGATTTGTGATCGGCCGGGGTCAGGCAGGCCTCGACCGCATACTTGCAAGGGACGATTCAACAGGGATGGATCATGGACGTGGTGGCTTCTCCCAGCAGGCTTGACTTTCGCATCGCACGGATCGCCGGCAAGCCCCTGCCCTAGGCCGGTTACGTGCCAAGGCTATCGACGGACTCCGCGCCGCCCGAATCGCGGCGGGTCGCGCTGGAGCTGATCCGCGCGGTGTTGCAGGACCGGCGGCCGCTCGACGATGCCCTCGCGAGCCACAAGCGGCTGCCGCGCCTGGCGCCCCGCGATCGGGCCTTCGCGCGCATGCTGGCGGCGACCACGCTGCGCCGCCTGGGCCAGCTCGACGCATTGATCGGTCACTGCCTGGACCGGCCGCTCAAGGCCGGCATGGCCGAGGTGCGGGCCCTCTTGCGCCTGGGCGCCTGTCAACTCGCGATCCTGCGCACGCCGCCCCACGCCGCGGTCAGCACGACGGTGTCCCTGGCGACGGACCCCAAGTCCGCGCCCTATCGCGGCCTGATCAACGCGGTCCTGCGGCGGCTGGCGCACGAGCGCGAGGCGCTCATGGCGCAGCAGGACGCGGAGCGGCTCTGCACGCCGGATTGGCTGTGGGATAGCTGGACGGCGGCATACGGCGAGAGCCTGACCCGCGCGATCGCGCGCAGCCATTTGAAGGAGCCGCCGCTCGACCTGACCACGCGCGCCGATGCCGAGCTTTGGGCGGGCCGCCTCGACGCCCGGCTCCTGCCGACCGGCACCCTACGGCTGCCGCCGGGCGCGGGCGAGGTGGCGAAGCTGCCGGGCTACCTCGACGGCGCCTGGTGGGTGCAGGACGCCGCCGCCTCGCTGCCGGTTCGCCTCTTCGGTGCGGTCGCCGGACGCCGCGTGGTCGACCTCTGCGCCGCCCCGGGCGGCAAGACCGCCCAGCTCGCCGCCGAGCGGGCGGAGGTGATCGCTGTCGACCAGTCCGAAGCCCGCATGAAGCAGCTCGCTGATAACCTGAAGCGGCTCGATTTGACGGTGGCGACGGTCGTGGCCGACGGCGCCTCCTGGCGACCGCCGAATCCAGCCGGCGCGGTGCTGCTGGACGCGCCTTGCAGCGGCACAGGCACCCTGAGGCGCCATCCGGACATCGCCCATCTCAAGAGCGCCGAGGATCTCGTCGGCCTGACCGAGCTCCAAGACCGCCTGCTGCGCGCCGCGCTGGAAATCGTCGAGCCCGGCGGCATCGTCGTCTATGCCACCTGCTCGCTTCAGCCCGAGGAGGGTCCCGATCGTATCGCGGCGCTCCTCGCGGCGGCCGAGGCCGGCGAGGTGCCGCGGGTCCAGCGCTTGCCGATCGATCCCGCCGAGCTGGGCGGTTTGTCGGAATTGATCACCGAGGCGGGCGATCTTCGGACTCTGCCCTGCCAGCTCGCCGCCGACGGCGGCCTCGACGGCTTCTACGCCTGCCGCCTGCGCCGGCTGTAGAAAGGCTCCGTCGGCGTCCATCCTCGGTCACTTGCCGCCGAGTCCGCGACTTGCTACTAGGGACCATGTCGCGTCCGGTCCGAGTCGCCCCGTCGATCCTCTCCGCCGACTTCGCCCGCCTCGGCGAGGAGGTGCGCGCGATGGACGCCGCCGGCGCCGACTGGATCCATGTCGACATCATGGACAATCACTTCGTGCCCAATCTGACGATCGGGCCCGACGTGGTCCGCGCGATCCGGCCTTACAGCGATCGCCCCTTCGACGTGCACCTGATGATCGCACCGGTCGATGCCATCATTCCCGGCTTCGCGGAGGCCGGCGCCGATCACATCACGATTCATCCCGAAGCCGGCCCGCATCTGCACCGCTCGCTGCAGCTCATCAAATCGCACGGCAAGAAGGCGGGTATCGCGCTCAACCCCTCGACCTCGGCCGAGAGCGTCGCACCGCTACTCGACGACATCGATCTGATCCTGGTGATGAGCGTCAATCCCGGCTTCGGCGGCCAAGCCTTCATTCCCGGCTCCCTGGAGAAGATCGCCCAGCTCAGGCGCATGATCGACGACAGCGGCCGCACGATCGATCTGGCGGTTGACGGCGGCATCAATGACGACACGGCCGGCCCGGTCGCGGCCGCCGGCGCCGACGTCTTGGCCGCCGGCTCGGCGAGCTTCCGTGGCGGTCCGGATTCCTATGCCGCGAACATCCAGCGACTGCGGGACGCCGGCTGCCGGCACGACAAAGGATGAAGGAGCGCTGAGCGTGATTGCGCGCGCGATACAAGGTGGTCGTGGCTCGCCGAAGGCGTCACGTTCGTCGGGCGCCTTGCCGGCCCTTCGCGCCTTCGCCCGTCTGCCGCAGGACCAGCAGCTCGGACGCCTCGCCTATGCCCTGAAACAAGGGTTCTTCGCGCTGCCGGTCTATCCCTGGTCGCTCGCGGGGCGGACACCGACCGCCCTTTTCGTCAGCCTGTCCGATCCCTGGCCGGGCGATCCCGAGGCCGGGCGCGCGATCATGCGCGGCCGCTTTCAGTTCTTCGGCAAGCCGCTGCAAACCCCGGCGCCGCTTTGGGAGCCGGTTGGCGTCGATGCGGCCTGGGCACGCGAGATCAATGCCTTCGATTGGCTGCGCGATCTGCGCACCGCCGGCGGCGATTCCGCCCGGCGCTGTGCGCGCGAGCTGGTCACCGCCTGGATGGACAGCAACAAGGGCTGGAACCCGATCGCCTGGCATCCCTCGACCACCGGGCGCCGGCTCGCCAACTGGCTCGGGCACTATGCCTTCTTCGCCGCCAGCGCCGAGGTCGCCTTCCGCCACCGCCTGCTGCGCCACCTGAACCGCCAGGTCCGGCACCTGTCGCGCGCCCTGCCCGCCGGCCTGGCCGGCGCCGACGCCATCGCGGCGATCAAGGGCCTGGTCAGCGCCGGCGTCTGCCTGCCCGGCAACGAGGCGAGCCTCCAGCGCGGTCTCGCCCTGTTGGCCCGCGAGCTGCCGCGCCAGATCCTGCCCGACGGCGGCCAGGTCGAGCGCAGCCCGGCGCGCCATCTGGCCGTGTTGCGCGACCTGATCGACCTGCGCGCGACCCTGCACGCGGGGGACATCGCGGTGCCGCCCGATTTGCAGGCCGCGATCGCCCAGATGACGCCGATGCTGCGCCTGTTCCGCCACGGCGACGGCGGCCTCGCCCTCTTCAACGACAGCAACGAGCTGGAGAGCTGGCAGGTCGATATGGTGCTGCAACGCACCGACGGCCCCAGCCGGCCGCTGACGACCGCGCCGGCCAGCGGCTTCCAGCGCCTGCAGGCCGGCCGCACGCTGCTGCTGGTCGACGCCGGCGCGCCGCCGCCAGCCGGCTACGACCATCACGCCCACGCCGGCACGCTCAGCCTCGAGATGAGCGTCGGGCGCGAGCGCCTTTTCGTGAACTGCGGCGCGCACGCCGCCGACGGCGAGTGGCGCCGGGCTCAGCGCTCGACCGCGGCCCACTCGACCCTGGTGATCGGCGAGACCAACTCCTCCCAGATCAGCCGCGAGGGCGAGCTCGGCCATCGGCGCGCGCGCGCGACGGCGCGACGCGACGAAGCCGACGGCAGCGTCTGGCTCGACCTCGGCCACGACGGCTACAAGAGCGGATTCGGCCTGACCCATACGCGGCGGCTCTACCTCAGCGCCAACGGCGAAGATCTGCGCGGCGAGGATCGTATGGAGGGCCGCGGCAAGGCCGACTTCGCCCTGCGCTTCCACCTGCATCCCGAGGTCCAGGCGAGCCTGGCCCAGGGCGGCAACACGGCCTTGCTGCGCCTGCCCAAGGGCGGCGGCTGGCGCTTCCGCGCCAAGGGCGGCACCATGCGCCTCGAGCCGAGTGTCTACCTGGGCCGCGAAGGCGTGATCCGGCGCAGCGAGCAGCTCGTGATCACCGGCCGCTGCGAGGGCGAAGGCGCCGCCGTGCAATGGGCCCTGCAACGCGAGGCCAAGGCCACGTCGCGGCGCTGAGGCTAGCCCGTCTTTAACGGCTGTCGTTCCGCGCCCCGAAACCCCTCTCCCTCGAGGGGAGAGGGCGCAGCCGCGCGGGAGAGTGAGGGTGACGAACCTGAAAAGTTACTTCCGTGACTCCTCGATAACCGTGCACAGAGCATCGAAACTCGTCAACGCGCTGCGCGCAGCACCCTCACCCTCCCTCTCCCCTCAAGGGAGAGGGGATTCCTGGGCCGCCTGAAAGGCGGCCGGTCAATGGCTCTCTGGTTCTTACTCCTGGCCTGCGGCCTGGTCGCCATCGCCACCTGGGCAGTAACGGCATTGGTGCTGCGCGCACTGCATCACCATCAAGTCTACGACCAGCCCAACGAACGCAGCAGCCACGACGAGGCGAAGCCGCGCGGCGGCGGGCTGGCGGTCGTTCCGGTTTTGCTCCTGGCCTGGGTCGGCGCGCAGATCTGGCTCGGGACGCCGCCCGGCTTTTGGTCGGCGATGATCGGCGTCGCGCTGGTCGCGGTGGTCTCCTGGTGGGACGACCTCAAGGACCTGCCGGCGGCCTTGCGCCTGCTCGCGCAGGCCTTGGCCGTGGGGATCGGCCTGGCCGGTTTCGGCGAGGTCGGCGCGATCTTCCAAGGCCTGCTGCCGGCCGGGCTCGACTGGTTCCTCGCCGGCCTGCTGTGGCTTTGGTTCATCAATCTGTTCAACTTCATGGACGGCATCGACGGCATCAGCGGGGTCGAGGCAGCGGCGATCGGGATCGGCTTGGGCTTGGTGGCCTGGCTCGGCGAGCTGCCGCTCATCGCGAGTGCGCTGCCCTGGCTCCTAGCCGCGGCGGCACTCGGCTTTCTGGTCTTGAACTGGGAGCCCTCGAAGATCTTCCTGGGCGATGTCGGCAGCGTCTCGCTCGGCTTCCTGCTCGGCTGGCTGCTGCTGCGCGCCGCCGCCGAAGGCCAGTGGGCGCCGGCCCTGATCCTGCCGGCCTATTACCTGGCCGACGCCAGCCTGACCCTGGCCCGGCGCGCCCTGCGGCGCGCGCCGATCTGGCGCGCCCACCGCGAGCACTTCTATCAGCGCGCCGTCCAGGGCGGTCTCAGCCATGCCCGGGTATCGGGCTATGTTGCGCTCTGCAATGTCGCTCTGGTCGCCTTTGCGATGCTTGCCGTGGCCGGGCAACTCGGTTGGGCCTTGGCCGCAAGTGCGCTCACGACACTTGGACTGCTCGTCGTTCTTCGTCGGGCCGGCTCTTCCCGACCAGTGGCGGATCCCCGGCCTTAGCCGCTTGCGCGAGCAACCAGTCGCGCACCTTCTCGGCGTCCGCCGAAAGCCGGGCGCCCTTTGGCCAGACGACGAAGAATCCGGCGCCGGTTTCGAGGGTTCCCTCAGCGGCCTGCTCCAGGAGGCCCGCCTCCAATAGGCGATCGGTCAGGTGCCGCCAGCCGAGCGCGATGCCCTGGCCTTCCATCGCCGCCTGCACGACCAGGGCGTGGTCGTTGAGCCGCAGGCCCTCGCCGT
Organism: Kiloniellales bacterium; assembly: GCA_022360075.1. The sequence goes on from JAKSDN010000127.1 coordinate 10,650, forward strand.
CGTCGCGATAGGCGAGGCCCCGGGCGGCGAACCAGTCGGACCAGCCTGACGCCTCGCGAAACGGCTCTTCGAGGTGGATGAGCTTATGCCGCAACAGTTCGGCCGCGCTGGCAGGGCGGCCGGCCGCGCGCAGATAGGCCGGGCTCGCCACGGCGGAGATCACTTCCTCGGCGAGTAGCGCCGAGTCATAGGCGCTCCAATCGCCGCGCCCCTGCCGGACGCCCAGCGGTATGCCCTCGGCGACGAGATCGACATCCTTATCGGTGGTCTGCAGGCGCAGGTCGATCTCCGGCAACGCGGCGCGGAACGCCACCAGGCGCGGCAGCATCCAGTGACTGGCGAAGGCGGTCGAGATCGAAAGCGTGACGTTATCGTGGCCGCGGAGTCGGCCCAGGCTCTCGGCCGATCGGCGGATATAGGAGAGGCCGATGGCAACGTCGTGATAGAAGCGCTCGCCCGCCTCGGTCAGGGTGACCAGACGATGCCGGCGCAGGAAGAGCCGCACACCCAGCGAGGCCTCGAGCTGCTTGATCGCGTAGCTCACCGCGGCCTGGCTCATGCCGAGTTCCGCGGCGGCGCGGGTGAAGCTGCCACGGCGGGCTGCCGCCTCGAAGATGAAAAGCGCGCGCGGCGACGGCAATAGGCGGAGCAGGCTTTGCATAAGGAGAGCTTATCCAACGCCGCGTTCTTTTCCAGCATTACAGGCAATCCGCCGCAGAGTAGCATCAGCCTTCGGGGTCTCTTACCGCCCCGAGGGAGGACAGGATGGGCGTAGCAGCGGAGACAGCGCCGGCCGTTCGCGGCGGGCGTGCGGCAAGGCGCGCACGACAGAAGGGGCCGGCCGTGTCGGCGCCGGCCTACATCACGCGGCAAATCCCCTACTACGCGCTGCTGAGCGACGAGGGACTGGCGTTGATCGAGAGCCACGCCGACCGCATCCTGAAAGAGGTCGGCATCGAGTTCCGCGGCGACTCGGAGGCGATTCGCCTGTTCAAGGAGGCCGGCGTCGCGGTCGACGGCGCGCGCCTGCGCTTCGAGCCCGGCCAGGTCGCCGCGCTCTGCCGCACGGCCCCGTCGATCTTCACCCAGCACGCGCGCAACCCGGCGCGCTCGGTCGAGATCGGTGGCGACAACACGGTCTTCTCGCCGGCCTACGGCTCGCCCTTCGTGCGCGACCTGGAAGGCGGCCGGCGTTACGGCACGATCGAGGACTTCGCCAACTTCGTGAAGCTCGCCTATCTGGCGCCCTGGCTGCACCATTCCGGCGGCACGATCTGCGAGCCGGTCGACCTGCCGGTCAACAAGCGCCATCTCGACATGGTCTACGCGCATCTGCGCTGGTCCGACAAAGCGCTCATGGGCTCGGTCACGGCACCCGAGCGCGCCGCGGACTCGATCGCGCTCTGCCGCCT
>JAKSDN010000253.1 GCA_022360075.1 Kiloniellales bacterium
AAGATTGCTCCTCATGCTGAGGAGCGCTCGACAGAGCGCGTCTCGAAGCACGCAGGCTGTTTGTCCAGCGCTCCAAGCCTCTTGTCGTTCCTGTCGCAGAACGCCGATCTACTCTCGCCCGGACTCTTGACCCTCTTACCATAAGAGCGTCTTTTGATTGAGACTAACGAAAATGCGGCAAAAGCTGCCCATCAAGGTGAAAGATAAGTTTACCGCTGCGTACTGCGTTTATTTGATATTCGTTCTTGCACCCCTCCTACTTCTACCGCTCGATCGGACGGGCATTCTGAGCGGGTCACTATCCAGCTGGGCAATTTTGTGCTGGCCGCTCTTTGTCGGCGGCGGCGCTTTACTCGTCAGGCAAAGCTCGAAAGAAGAAGAAAGAAGGCTGATTGTTGGTGCTTTGTTTCCTGGAATTTATCACTGGGTGTATGTTGGGTCCTTCACATTCTTTTGGCTGGCGTACTTCTTTGGTCTCATCACCGTTAGCACGATGGCTCTGTGGATGGTCCACCCGAGGTCACGCTATGGCGTCGCCGGGCTCTTCGATCTGACCGTCATAGTGCTCTTTTTTCTGTCGACGGTGCTATCGTTCCTCACTTGTGCCATCTGTCTGATTCGAGTTGGCTGCTTTCGCCTCCGCAAACGTAAAGAACACCACCTCTGAGCAAGTGACCCTCACCGTCCGGCGACCTTGCGCTCCAGGGCGGCGGTCAGGGCCTCCATGCCCTGGCGGCGGGCGAGGCCGCTGAACTCCGAGCGGTAGGTTGAGATCAGGCTGACTTGGCTCACGATCACGTCGACGACGTGGAACGCGCCATCGCGGTTCTGAATGATCCAATCCATCTCGGTCGGCTCTTCGCCCGGACGCTCGACGGCCGTCGTCACGCGGAAATCCGCCCCCTTCGTCGCGTGCACCGCCGTCACCTCGATGCCCCGCGGCGCCTCGTCCTCGAGCACGCCGATGACGTAGGTCAGCAGGTAGTCGGCGAAGACGTCGCAGAAGGCTCTCTGCTCCCAGTCCGAAGCGCTGTTCCAATCCGGGCCGATCACCGAGCGGCACATGACCGGCAAAGCGAAAGCGTCGCCCAAGAGCGTCCGCAGGCGCTCGTCGCGCTCGCGCTCGAGGCCATGGCTGCTCGAGAGAATCTCGATTGCGTCGGCCCCCACGGTCTCGACATAGCGCGAGGCTTCGGTGGACAGCGTTTGGGAGGCGGCCTGGACCGAGGCAAGGGGCAGGGCCAGGCAAAGCAGAACAAGCGAGAACGCGCGCATGGCGGTTTTCGTCCTTCTTTTTCCAAGATATCGAGTTTACGCTCCGGACCGGATCGTCCGGGTCCATTTCGCACATGCGAAACAATCCGAAGATGGTCCGCTTGGGACGAAAATCAAGCTTTTATGACAGGCCTGGTCGAGATTTCTCTCAAGATGAGCAAACTAATGCTGCGCCGCAACATCACCTCACTCGGCCGCCCGCTCGGCCTTCTCCTCCCGCGCCTCGGCCTGCTGGCGGCGCCACATCTCGGCGTAGCGGCCGTCGCGCTCCAAGAGCTCGGTGTGGCGGCCACGCTCGACGATCCGGCCGCCCTCGAGCACGAGGATCTGATCGGCGTCGACGATGGTCGAGAGGCGGTGGGCGATCACCAGGGTCGAGCGATCGCGGCTCACCTCGCGAAGATTGGCCTGAATCTCTTTCTCGGTCCGGGAGTCGAGCGCCGAAGTTGCTTCGTCGAACAGCAGGATGCGCGGCGCTTTGAGGATCGTGCGCGCGATCGCGACGCGTTGCTTCTCGCCGCCGGAGAGCTTCAGGCCGCGCTCGCCGACCATGGTGTCGTAGCCGTCGGGCAGCTTGGCGATGAAGTCGTGGATCTGCGCCAGGCGCGCGGCTTCCTCGACTTCCTCGTCGGTGGCGGCGGGTCGGCCATAGCGGATGTTGTAGCGGATGGTGTCGTTGAACAGCACGGTGTCCTGCGGGACGATGCCGATCGCCGCGCGCAGGCTCGCCTGGGTGACCTGCTTGATGTCCTGGCCGTCGATCGTGATCTTGCCGCCGTCCGCATCGTAGAAGCGGAACAGCAGGCGCGAAATCGTGGACTTGCCCGAACCGGTGGGGCCG
>JAKSDN010000480.1 GCA_022360075.1 Kiloniellales bacterium
CCCTGTACTGGCGCTCGATGGCGCGGACTCCCCACGGGGCATCCATCGCGGCCACCTGCCGAGGCACGCGTCCCCCCCAGGTGCTCGCCGCACAGGGGGCATTTGGTCGCTCCCGGCAGGTTGGCCCGATCAGCCGAGCTTAACCGAGCTCGACGCAGATCGCTTTGAAAGGTACAGGGGGCTACAGCGTTGAGCCGCATAGACTTCTCCCTCCCCCCTCGAGGGGGAGGGTTAGGGTGGGGGGCGTCCGCGAAGCGGACCAAAGAAACTAAACAAGCCTTCCGATGCGAGAGAATCAGCTCAATGCCGGGCTCGCCCGGCCCGACAGGAAAGATGTGTGCACACCTTAGAAGTGGGGGGAGAGGGTCGTGGAGGCTTGGCGAGTCGAATAGCCGAGCCGAGCGGCCAGGGCCCTAAGCCGCCCGGATTCGATCCAGGAACTTTCTGACCTCGGCCTTGAGGTTCTCGGAGTTGCCGGATAGCTCGCCGGCAGCGGCGAGAACCTCGCCCGAGGCCGCGCCGGCTTCTCCGGCCGCCTGGGTGACACCGGAAATGCTGGTGGTGACATCGGTCGTGCCGGTGGCCGCCTGCTCCACGTTCTGCGCGATTTCCTTGGTCGCGGCGCTCTGCTCTTCGACGGCCGCGGCGATGGCGGCGGTGACGCCGTCGATCTCCGAGATGGTCTTGCCGACGGTCTCGATGGATTGCGCCGCTTCCGCCGTGTGCTTCTGCACGTTGCCGATCTGGGCGCTGATCTCGTCCGTCGCCTTGGCCGTCTGGTTGGCGAGATTCTTGACCTCCGAGGCGACGACGGCGAAGCCCTTGCCGGCTTCGCCGGCGCGCGCCGCCTCGATCGTCGCGTTCAGGGCCAGGAGGTTGGTCTGCTCGGCGATATCGTTGATGAACTGCACGACCTCGCCGATCCTCTGCGCGGCCTCGACCAGGCCCTGCACCGTCTCGTGGCTCTCCCGGGCCTGGTCGACGGCGCCCTTGGCCATGTCCGAGGACTGCGAGACCTGGCGGCTGATCTCGCCGATCGAGCTGGTGAGCTCCTGGGTGGCCGATGCGACGGTTTGAACGTTGCCGCTCGCCTGCTGGGCCGCCTCCGCCACGCTGTTGGCCTGGGAGCTGGTTTGATCGGAGATCGCCGACATGGCCTTCGCCGTCGATTGCATCTCGGTGGCAGCTGAGGCCACGCCCTCGACGATGGAGCCGACACTGGAATCGAACTCTTCGGCCATTCTGTTCATCGTGGCCTTCTTCTCCTTCTCGGCGCGCTCTGCCTGGGCTTCGGCGTCGGCTTCGAGCTCCTGTGTTCTGACGGCATTGTCCTTGAACGTCTGCACGGCCGCCGCCATCGCCCCGATTTCGTCGCGACGGCCCTGCGCCGGTACTGCGACGGACAGGTCCTTGTCGGCGAGGCGCCGCATGGCGTTGGTCATGCCGATCACGGGGTTGGCGATCACGAAGACGAGCAGCCATGCGATACCCAGGCCGCCCACGGTCCCCACGGCGGAGGCGACCAGCATCTCGATTTCGGCCAGCAAGATCTCGTCGAAGGTGCGCTCGCGGATCTCTTCTTCGACCTTGGTAATCTCCTTTTGCAGACCCTCGGCGACCTCGATGATGGTCCTCGCGGCCTCGGCCATCTCCCCGTCGACCAGCGCGCGGATCTTGCGTTCGTCTTCGTGGACTTTATGGAACACGTCGCGGTATTCGCGCACGAGCATCAAGGCCTCCGCATGCAGCTCCCGCTCACGCGCGGTCCGGACGGCTTCGCCGAGCGACGCCATAGTGGCTTCCAGTTGTTCGAAGGCCTGCTCGGCCTTCGGGCTGTATGACTCGTCCTCGCGGCCGATGAGGATGTTCACGTAGAGACGGGCGAGCAGCGTTTGCTCCTTTGCCGTGCCGGCAAGGAGCGTCGCGGCGCGGTTTCCCTCTTGGGCGGCTGCGCGCGCGATCTCGTCGAGATCGGCGACCACCTTCCTGCCGTCCGGGTCGAGCTTGGTCCTGATGAGCTCGAGGAATTCGTGCTCCAGCACCTCGGCCTCGGCGAAGTCCTTCAAGTAGATCTCGAGGGCGGCCTCCATCTTGTCGATCTCTTGCCGATGCGCCGGATCGGCCAGGTGTGCCTTGGCTTCGTCCAGGAGATGCCGCAATCCCTCGCCCTGGCGGTGGACGGCTTCGGCGTCGCTCTCGTGACCGCTGTTGGCGTATTCGCGCGCATGCATGCGCAGCTTCAGGAGCTCGACCTCGATGTGGCCGACCGCGCTGGCCTCTTCCACGTAGGCGGAGTACTTCTCGACATCGTGCGTCACGGCGACGAAGCCGACATAGCCGAAGATCGACACCGCGAGAAAGACGGCAAGGACGAGGCCCAAGCCCGCGAAGATCTTCACCCTGATCTTGAGATTGGACAGAAGCACCAGAAATGGATGCTGGGAGGGTACCGCAGCGGTCATGGTCTCACCCTTTGAATTTTCGAAATAGATCTTCTGTTCCCGAAATCGATCTATCGGCCCGAAATCACGGAGCCTCCAGGCGCTTGGCCTCGTCCGAGGCGTCGTTCTCGGCGCTGTCGATCAAGGCGTTGAGGTCGCCCAGTATGCCGCTCAAGGCCTGCTCGGCCCGCGCATCCGGCTCTAGGGCCGCAGCCGGCTCCGACTCGCTTGGCTTGCAGGCGGCGTCCGAGAGGGCGGCAATCTCACC
>JAKSDN010000594.1 GCA_022360075.1 Kiloniellales bacterium
GAGTATCCGGAGCTCTACTGGACCAATCCGATGGCGGTCCACTTCACCCAGGTCACGGTCTCCAAGCTGATCCTGGCCAACCACGAGGGCGAGGTGGTCGAGGGCGACTATGCCCTGAACCGGGCGGGCTTCGTCCTGCACGCCTCGGTGCACCAGGCCAATCCCGACATCGTCGCGATGTGCCACGCGCACACGATCCACGGCACCGCCTGGGCGGCCATGGGCCGGCCGCTCGACCCGATCAGCCAGGATGCCTGCTGCTTCTTCGAAAACCACGCGGTGGTGAACGACGAGGGCGGCGCGGTCACGGTCTTCGAGGGCCAGGGCGGCGGCGTGGTCGAAGCCTTCCGCGAGAACCGCGCCGTCATCCACCAGAACCACGGCCTGCTGACCGCCAGCCGGCACAGCGTCGACGACGCCGCCTTCTGGTTCATCGCCCTCGACGCCTGCTGCCGCGTCCAGCTCCTGACCGAGGCCGCCGGGACCAAGCCGACCACGGTCACGCCCGAGCGCGCCCGCCACAGCCGCGAGCACGTCGGCAACGACTTCATCGGCTGGCTGCACTTCCAGCCAATCTACGAGCAGATCGTGGCGACCAGCCCGGATTTGTTCGATTAGGGTGGGGACCGTGGAAAGCTCCAGGACCTCGGGACCACGCTCATCCTCTGCCTCCTCATCCTGAGCCTGTCGAAGGGTGAGGATTGCACCGCTATCGAGGCAGCTCCTTAGCTGTGTCAGCCGCTTGGCAAACAGCGCACCATGACGCGGCGAGTTCGACCGAGCGATCCTCACCCTTCGACAGGCTCAGGATGAGGGGCTCTTGTTGACTCCTCTGCGACATCGACAGAACCCGTCCCTACTGCACCACCCTGCGGTAGAGATGCCAGGTCGCGTGCCCGAGCACCGGCATCACGAAGATCAGGCCGAGGAACGCCGGGATCGAGCCGGCCACCAAGCCGCCAGCAACGATGATTCCCCAGGCCGCCATCGGAACCGGGTTGGCGGCGACGGCGCGCACCGAGGTCGAGACCGCCACGCCGAGACCGACGTCACGATCGAGCAGCATCGGGAAGGACACGACGCTGATCGCCAGCACGAGAACGGCGAAAAGAAAGCCGACGCCCATGCCGACGATGATCATCGTCCAGCCGGCACCCGTGCTGAAGACGTCCCCCAAGAATGCGGTCAACGAGGCCGGCGGCTCGGGGCCGAGGGTGGCCATGTAGATGATCTGCGCGGCCAGCAGCCAGAGCAGGAAGATCGTGAACAGCGCCAAGCCGAGCAGCAGGATCGGGCCGAAGGCGGGCGCGCCGACCATGCCGAAGGCATCCGCCCAGCTCGCCTTCATGCCCTGCTCGCGCCGCCGGCTCATTTCGTAGAGGCCGATCGCCGCCACCGGGCCGAGCAGCGCGAAGCCGGAGGCCAATGGGAACAGCAGCGGTATCAGGTCGGCATCGAAGGCGAAGCGTGCCAGCACGAGGCCGATCACCGGATAGATCACGCAGAGGAAGACCACGTCGGTCCGGTAGGCGCCGAAGTCTTCGAAGCCCTTGGCCAGAACTTCTTTCAAATCATCGATCCGAATGTGCCGGACTTCGGGCGCAGCCGCAGCCTCGCCGCGTACCGAGCGGCCCGCCGAGCCGACGTGCGCCGCCGCGTGTCGGAGCTGATCCGCCCCCCATTCGATCGGGTTTCTGATCGTGACCATGATGGACCTCGCGTACCGCTGTTCGCAGAACCGCGGCCCAATCATGGCCTGTCGCGAGATCCGGCGGCCGGCCACAAGCGAGCCGAGACCTGCCACTGGACGTAGTATAAGCTCTAAAGCTGCGCGTGTCTTTTCACATCTCCGGTGCGGGGTTTGCGCTCGTGCCGATCTGCCGGGTTCGCTTGCGGCGAACGGCGGCGGCGGTGGCCGGTGCTTGTGTGTCTCATGACATCATGTCTGATGCGATATTAGTAATTAGAATCAATTTCTTACAAAAACATCTGTCACCCTCGGGCTTGACCCGAGGGTCCATTCGGGTGCGAGGCCGGGACCCAGCCATGTAGGGCCTGGCCGTCCCGCAACGCCCATGGATGCTCGGGTCAAGCCCGAGCATGACAGGTTGGTGGGTTTGGTCGATGCGGTCTGTCTCCGGTCTTGCCGAAAGCCGACCGAACGCGTCTTGGTCCTGCCGCCCTCTGACAAGCCTGGACTCACCCCCAGTCGAGCACGATCTTGCCGGATTGGCCCGAGGCCATGATCTCGAAGCCCTCCTTGTAGCGCTCGACCGGAAACTCGTGGGTCAGGATCGGGGTGAGGTCGAGGCCTTCCTGGATCAGGGCGATCATCTTGTACCAGGTCTCGAACATCTCGCGGCCGTAGATGCCCTTGAGGGTGAGACCCTTGAAGATCACCTGGTTCAGGTCGAACGTGGCCTCGGCCGGCGGGATGCCGAGCAGCGCGATCTTGCCGCCGTGGATCATCGCCTTGAGCATGTCGTTGAGCGCGCGCGGGTTGCCCGACATCTCCAGCCCGACGTCGAAGCCCTCGCGCATGTCGAGATCCGCCATCACCGCGTCGAGTCCCGTCTTGCTGGCGTCGACCGTGTGCGGGATGCCGACCTTGCGGGCCAGCTCCAGCCGGTAGGGATTGACGTCGGTGATGACGATGTGACGCGCGCCGACCTTCTTGGCGATGGCGCCGGCCATGATGCCGATCGGGCCGGCGCCGGTAATGAGCACGTCCTCGCCGACCAGATCGAAGGACAGCGCCGTATGGGCGGCGTTGCCGAAGGGATCCAGGATCGCCGCGATCTCGTCGGGCAAGTCGGCCGGCAGCTTGTAGGCGTTGTGGGCCGGGATCGCCAGGTACTCGGCGAAGGCGCCGGCCCGATTGACGCCGACGCCGCGCGTGTCGCGGCAGAGGTGCTCGCGCCCGGCCCGGCAGTTGCGGCAGCGCCCGCAGACGATATGGCCCTCGCCCGAGACCCGGTCGCCCGGCGCGAAGTCCTCGACCTCCTGTCCGACGGCGACGATGTCGCCGACGTATTCATGGCCGATGGTCATGGGCACGGGGACGGTCTTCTGCGACCAATCGTCCCAGTTGTAGATATGCACGTCGGTGCCGCAGATCGCCGTCTTGCGGATCTTGATCAGCACCTCGGCCGGCCCGATCTCGGGCACCGGCACCTCGTCCATCCAGACGCCGGGCTCGGGCTTGGCCTTGACCAGGGCCTTCATCTTGTCCGCCATCGCAGGCTGCCTCGCTCTATTGAATGACGCCCAAGTCGCGGCCGACCTCGGCGAAGGCCTCGACCGCGCGCTCGAGATCGGCGCGGCTGTGCGCGGCCGACATCTGGGTGCGGATGCGCGCCTGGCCGCGCGGCACCACCGGGAAGGAAAAGCCGATCACGTAGATGCCTTTCTCCAGCAGCCTTGCGGCCATGTCCTGGGCCAGC
>JAKSDN010001205.1 GCA_022360075.1 Kiloniellales bacterium
CCGAGCACGAAGGCGGCCATGGTCCAGGGCATCGATTGGGCGAGCCCGGCCATGTGTCGAATGCGCACCGAGCCCAGGCGCAAGAAGATGCAGCCCATGGCCAGAAAGAGCCCGCCCTTGATCATGGCGTGGTTGAAGAGGTGGACCACGCCGGCGGTCAGGCCGGTCAGACTGACGAAGCTGATGCCGAGCACCATGTAGCCGATCTGCGCCACGCTGGAGTAGGCGAGCAGGCGCTTCACGTTCTGCTGGAAGATCGCCACCGTCGAGGCGACCAGCATGGCGGCGATGGCGAGCGGCATCAGGATGAGCTGCATGGTTTCCTGCTGGAAGACGCTCAGCAGATCGATGCCGGTGAAGAAGATCCGCAGCAGGACGTAGATCGAGACCTTCGTCGCCGTCGCCGCGAGAAAGGCCGTGACCGCCGAGGGGGCGTAGCAGTAAGCGTTCGGCAGCCAGGTGTGTAGTGGGAAGACGGCGGCCTTGAGGCCGACGCCCACCATCATGAAGGCGATGGCGGCGTGCACTGTCGCGGTCTCGGACACGCCCTCGACGCGCCCCGACATGTCGATCATGTTCAGTGTGCCGGTCATCTCGTAGAGCAGGCCGACACCGATCAAGTAGAAGGTCGCGCCGATCGTGCCCAGGATCAGGTACTGGAAAGCGGCGTGGATCGCGCGCCGGTCCCGGCCCAGGCTGATCAGCACGTAGGAGGAGAGCGAGGAGATCTCGAGGAAGACGAAGAGATTGAAGGCGTCGCCGGTGACCGTGATGCCGAGCAGCCCGGTCAGGCAGAGCAGGTACATCGTGTAGAAGAGATAGATCTGATGCGCCGGGACCTCGGCTTCGACGCTGCGCTTGGCGTAGGGCAGCACCACGGCGCTGATCGAGGAGACGATCAGCAGCACGAAGGCGTTGGCCGTGTCGATGCGGATCTCGATGCCCCAAGGCGGCGGCCAGCCGCCGAGCGCGTAGACGATCGTGCCGTACTCGAGGACGTTCAGCAGCAGGCTGACGGCGATCGCGAAGGCGGCCCAGCTCACCAGGAGCGCCAGCAGCCAGACCAGGTTCGCCTGGCGCAGCACCACGCAAAACGGCGCGGCGATCAGGGGCAGAACGACCTGCAAGGCCGGGAGGTTGGCGGCGATCACGACTCGTCGTCCCGGGCGTCGGCGAGAACCTTGGCCTGATCCAGCTTCTGGATCTCGTCTTCCTCGATGGTGTCGTAGGACTCGCGTATGCGTACCACCAGGGCCAGCCCGAGCGCGGTCGTGGAGACGCCGACCACGATGGCTGTCAGGATCAGCACGTGGGGCAGGGGGTTCGAGTAGACCGTGAAGGCCTCGTCGAGGATCGGCGCCGTGCCCTCTTCGACCACGCCCATGGAGATGTAGAGGATGAAGACCGAGGTCTGGAAGATATTCAGGCCGACGATCTTCTTAACCAGGTTGCCGCGCGCGATGACGATATAGAAGCCGGTCATCATGAGCACGATGACCATCCAGTAATTATAGAGGCCGGGCTCGAGCATTCAGAGGTTCCGCCCGGCGAAGCTGTAGAAGATGGTGATCATCACGGCGGCCACCGTGGTCCCGACGCCGAACTCGATCAGCAGGATGCCCAGGTGCTGTCCGTGCACGGGGTCGTGGGCGAGGACCGAGTAGTTGAGGAAAGTGCCTTCGTTCAGCATGGACGCGACCCCGACCGAGGCGTAGAGCAGCACGCCCAGGGCGACGAACATAAGGACTACAGCGGGTGGCACGACCTTTCTGGCCTGCTCGACGCCGAAGATCAGCGCGTAAAGAATGATCCCCGCCGCGAAGATCACGCCCGCCTGGAAGCCGCCGCCGGGACCGAAGTCGCCGTGGAACTGGACGTAAAGGGCGAACATGAGGATCGCGGGAATCAGCAGCTTGGCGATGATGCGCAGGATCCGGTGCTGCGTCACGGTCCGTCTCCTTCGCGCCGATCCTTGCGGCGCCTGGCGCCGATCAGCATGAGCACGCCGATGCCGGCGGTGAAGATCACCACGACCTCGCCCAAGGTGTCGTAGCCGCGGTAGCTGGCCAGGACCGAGGTGACGATGTTGGGCACGCCGATCTCTTCGCCCGACTCCTGGATATAGCGCGGGGCCACATGTTGATGGATCGGTGCGCGCGGGTCGCCGAAGTGCGGCATGTCCAGAGTCGCGTAGATCAGGGCGGCACCGGTCACCAGGACCAAGAGCAGGGCCTGGGGTCGGAACTTGATCGGCGTGCGCTCGCGATCGGTCGTTAGCGCGAGCGTGCCGAGCATGACGATGGTCGAGATGCCGGCGCCCACCGCGGCCTCGGTGAAGGCGACGTCGACCGCGTCGAGCTCGACGAAGAGACCGGCCGACAGCAGGCTGTAGATCCCGAACAGCATGACCACGGCAAAGAGGTTGGTCAGACGAACGATCGCCAGAGCCGTGGCCGCCAGAAAGCCGAGCAGCAGGATATCGATCAGGTATTCGATGGCTCGCGCTCCTGCTCGGGCAGGATCCTGTCCGGAAGCGTGGGTTTCGATTCGATCGCCTGAGATGCCTCGGCCTCGCCACCGCGTGGCTTCACGCCGCCGTGGAGCGCAGCTTTGGCCAGGGCGTGGGTTGCCGTGGGGCTGGTGAAGATGATGAAGACGACGATGATGATCAGCTTGACCGTCACCAAAGTGAAGCCGCCCTGGAAGATGAGGCCGAGGATGATCAGGCCCATGCCCAGCGTGTCGATCACGCCGGCGGCGTGCATGCGCGTGAAGAGATCCGGCAGGCGGATCATGCCGATGCCGCCGATCACGCTCAGAGCGCCGCCGGCCAGAATGCAGGCCCAGGAGAGGAAATCGACCAACAACGTCATCCGGCCTCTCCACCGCCGGCCGGCGGTTCGGCGCGGCCGAGGTCGCGGTACTCGAAGAACTTCAAGATCGCGATCGTGCCGATGAAATTCAGCAGCGCGTAGAGCAGCGCGATGTCGAGAAAATCGGGGCGGCCGGTGAGGAAACCGAAGACCGCGATCAGCAGCACCGTCTTTGTGCCGAAGGTGTTCACGGCCAGCACGCGGTCGTAGACGGTCGGTCCGAGGAAGGCGCGGGCCAAAGTGAGCGCCATGGTGACGAGGATGGCCGCCGAGGCCGCCGAGAACATCAGGACAGGCCTTCCATCTTGGTGACCCTGCGATCCATCTCGCCGCTCTCCAGGCCAGTGGCGAAGGGCTCGGCAAGGGCGTGCACCTCGATCCAGCCGTCCATCAGGTCGATCGAGACCGTGCCCGGCGTCAGGGTAATCCAGTTTGCGTAGATGACGTGGCCAAGCTCATCGACCTGGCTCGCCTTGACCTTGAAGACCCGCGGGCTGATCGGCAGCTTGGGATCGATGATGATGCGCGCGACGGCGATGTTCGACTTGACGATCTCCCAGATCAGCCAGGGCCAGTAGATCGGGGCCTTCCAGGAAAGATGGATCGGATGGCCTTCGCGATCGACCACGTCCATGCGGTGCGCGATCCAGGCGACGAAAGCACAGGACACCACGCCCAGGATCACGATGAGGGGCTGGTAGATCCCGGACAGCAATAACCACAGGATCAAAAGCACAACGAACAGGCTGGCAGCCCGTATCAAATCACCCCCCACATCGCGCCAATCTCAATCGGCGATGGCATTTTCTTTGGCCTTCAAGGGCCTTTGAGTATGGCAGGATGATAGCGGTCTCAAAGGACCGAAGGCAATACGGCCGTCGGGCTTCCCGCCGCAAATCGGCGATGTCGCCGCAGCCTCGACGCCAGCCCGCCCCGTTCAGGCCTCGTCGGCCGCGTCATCGCTTTGCCAGGCGACGGCCCGGCGCAGCAGGCGGTCCATGGCGAAGTAGAGGGTGACGGCGAGCAGCGCCAGCACGAAGAGTGCCGCGAACATCAGGTCGACCTGCAGGCGCGCGTTGGCGTGCAGCATGAGATAGCCGAGGCCGGCGCTCGAGCCCACCCACTCGCCGACGATGGCGCCGATGGGCGCGACGGCGGTCGCCACCCGAAGCCCCGAGGTAAGGGCGGGCAGGGCCGCCGGCACCCGGACCTGCCAGAGCAGCGCCACGGGCCCGGCGTTCATGGTGCGCGCGAGATCGAGCCAGCCCGGCTCGGTCCGGCGCAGGCCGTCGAAGAAGGCGGCGGTGACCGGGAAGTAGATGATCAGCGTGGCCATCGCGATCTTGGACGGCATGCCGTAGCCGAGCCAGAGCACGAGGACCGGCGCCAGGGCGAAGACCGGAATCGCCTGGCTGACCACCAGCACGGGCAGGACCCAGCGCCGTGCCGGGCGCACGCCGGCGATGAAGAGCGCGCTCGCCACGCCAAGCAGCGTGCCGAACAGCAGGCCCAGCAGGATCTCGGCCGCCGTCACCCAGGCGTGCTGGAGGAGGAGCGGCCATTGCTCGGCCAGCACGACGAGCACGCTGCCCGGGCCCGGCAGGATGAAGGACTCCACCCCCGTGACCCAGACCAAGACCTGCCAAGCGGCGATCAGCACCACGAAGATGAGGGCGGGGCGCAGCAGCGTCATGCAACTTGCCTGGCTTGGCGGCGCGCACGCAGCAGGCGCTCGAGCAGCTCGCCCTGAAGCGAGATCACCTGCGGGTCCTGAAGCGCGCGCGGTGGGCTGCCGGCCGGCTCCAGCGCCTCGTCGAGCCTGGCCGGACGCCCGGCCATGACATGGACGCGGTGGCCGAGACGCAGGGCTTCCAGCGGTTCGTGGGTCACCAGCAGAACCGTGCAGCGGGCCAGGAGTTCGGCCGCGAGCTCCTGAAGCTCGTGGCGGGTAACCGCGTCCAGGGCCGCGAAAGGCTCGTCCATCAGCACCAGCGGCCGTCCCTCCATCAGCGTGCGCGCCAGCGCCGCCCGCTGGCGCATGCCCCCGGACAGGGTCGCCGGCAAGTCGCCTTCGTGGCCGCTCAGGCCGACCTGGTCCAGCAGCGCCCGCGCCCGATCGGGCAGGTCGGCCGCCCGCTCGCCCCGCAGCCGGGCGCCGAGCATCACGTTGTCCAGGACCGTCAGCCAGGGAAACAGCAGATCGCGCTGGGCCATGTAGGCGATCCGGCCGGAAAGCGGCCGCCCGGCACCGTCTGAGACCGCGCCGCGGGCCTCGGCCGCAAGCCCGGCAATCACCCGCAGCAGGCTCGATTTCCCGACTCCCGAAGGTCCGAGCAGACAGGTCGTCCGGCCGGCTGCCAGGGTGAGGTCCAGGCCCTGAAACAGCCAGCGGCCGCCGTATTCGAGCTCGGCGCCGCGCAGGCGGACCTCCGGCGCTGGGGGCGCTGCCTGCGTCGAGCCGCTGGATCGGGCGAAGTCTTCCGGCATCGCGATTCGGCTGTCGAGCGTTGAGATCGGGCGAAACGAGGGAAATTCTGCCAGCCGAGGGCCGGCCGAGGAAGCGGACGGAAGGGCAGTGCGGTTCACTATGCCAGCGGGGCTCCGGCACAACAAGGCGAAGACGGCGCGAAAGGTTTGAAATCACTGGATTCCGAGTCCGAAAGGCGCGAATTTGCCATGCATTAGAGACAATCTCTTCTCAATATTGCGATGCATTTTTAAATAATCATAGAATAATATTCCTTAACTCGAAGTAATACTTAAGAATATATCAGATCTTCATCGCTAGACTTCCCTTGGACAACAACGAGGGAGCTTTCGATGATCTTGTCTCGTCTTGCCCGCAGAGCGGCCGGTACGGCCCGATGGGCCGTGCTTTCCGCCGCACTCATTGGCGCCACCACGCAAACGGCCTCGGCGCTGCCGAGCGGCCATGGCTATGCCTTCGACCGCGGTCCGAGCGGCGGCGTCTCCACCGCGGCCTTCCCGAAATGGACGGGTGCCATGGGGCGGAACTGGGCGCACAAGGGCGTCTCTGAGAGCGTCTGCAACGGCAAGATGGGGCGAAATTGCGGTCTCGACCGCTGGCGGAGCTTCTTGAGCGAGCTCGATGGGTTGGCGCCGATCCGTCAGCTTCGCCGGATCAACGCCTTCGTCAATCAGACCCGCTACCGCTCGGACAGCAAGGTCTGGGGCCGCAGCGACTATTGGGCCGCGCCCGGCGAGTTCTTCGCCCGCGGCGGCGACTGCGAGGACTACGCGATCGCCAAGTATTACTCGCTGAAGAGCCAGGGCTTCGCAGCCGACGACATGCGGATCGTCGTGCTCAAGGACACGGCGCGCAACCTGCTGCATGCCGTGCTCGTGGTCAAACATGGCGGCCGGACGCTGGTGCTCGACAATCTCAGCAGCCGGGTCAAGGAATGGAAGGATCTGCCCAACTACAAGCCGCTCTATTCGGTGAACGAAAAGAACTACTGGCTGCACCCGGGGCTCAAGAGCATTTAGGGAACGCGCAGCCGGGCGCTATCGGCCTGCCCGAGCAGATCCGAAAGCCGGCGGCCTTGTCGCCGGCTTTCGTCTTTCCGACCGGCTTGACCCGCACCTCGGCAGGCGCCAAATCCCAGCTCTGGGAGGGCGTTGGGAGCCGGGGCTTGACCGGGAAGAGTACAGATCCTTCGGTCAATCGGCCGAAGTTCATCGGCAGCGAGATCTATCGCCGCTCGAGCTATGGCCTGCGCCACCCCCTGGCGATCCCTCGGGTTTCGACCTGCATCGACCTTTGCCGCGCGCTCGATTGGCTGCCGGAGGCGGACTACATCGACAGCCCCCGCGCAACGCCGGAGCAGCTCCACCGCTTTCACGACCCGGGCTATGTCGCGGCCCTGATCGAGGCCGAGCGGAGCGGCCGAGCGACCGCGGAGGCGAAGGCGCGCTTCAACATCGGGCGCAACGGGAACCCTGTCTTTCCGGAGATCTTCAGCCGACCCGCCACAGCCAGCGGCGGCTCGATCCTCGCCGCCGGGCTCCTGCTCGACGAGGCCGCGGGTGTCTCGGTCGTCTACAGCCCCGCCGGCGGGACCCATCACGGCCGCCCGGACCGGGCCAGCGGCTTCTGTTATCTCAACGATCCCGCGCTCGGCATGCTGGCGATGCTGGATGGCGGCATCTCTCGGATCTTCTACCTCGACGTCGATGCCCATCACGGCGACGGGGTCCAGGACGCCTTCGCCGAGGACGACCGCGTCCTGACGGTCTCGGTCCACGAGGCCGGCCGTTGGCCCCAGCGCGCGGACCGGCCCGAGGGCGGCATTCAGGACCGGGCCGGCGGGAGTGCCCGCAACCTGCCGGTGCCGTCCGGCTTTAACGACAGCGAGATGGAATTCCTCCTGGAGAACGCTATCCTGCCGCTCGCCCAGGGCTTCGATCCCGAGGTCGTGGTGCTGCAGTGCGGCGCCGATGGGCTGGCGGAGGACCCGATGAGCAAGCTCAGCCTCAGCAACACCGCCCTGTGGCGCGTCGTCGCGGCGCTGCGCGACCTGGCGCCGCGCCTCCTGGTGCTCGGCGGGGGCGGCTACAATCCCTGGAGCGTCGGGCGCTGCTGGGCCGGCGTCTGGGCGACCCTGGCCGGACACGCGATCCCCGAGCGGCTGCCGGCCGCGGGCGAGGCCGTCTTGCGCGAGCTGGTCTGGCGCCACAGCCAGGGCCGCAATCCGCCGGCGCACTGGTTCACCAGCCTCGCCGACCCGCCGCGGCACGGTCCGCTGCGGCCCGAGGTTCGGGCGCTGGCCGCGGAGGTGCTCAGGCCATGACAGACCTAACCAGGCGATTGGCCCTAGCGGCACTTCTCGGGCTTCTGATCCCGGGGCTCCTGGCGCTGGGCCACGCGGTGCCCGCTAGCGCCCTGGCCCGCTTCGAGCAGAGCGCGCTTGCCATCATGACCGCTTCGGGCGGCCGTCACACTTTCGAGGTCGAGCTGGCACTGACCCAGGAGCAACAGGCCCAAGGCCTGATGTTTCGGCGGACCCTGGCGGAGAACGCCGGCATGCTCTTCGTCTACAAGCCGGCGCGCGAAATCTCGATGTGGATGAAGAATACGATGATCCCGCTCGACATGCTGTTCATCGCCAGCGACGGGCAGATCGTGAAGATCGTCGAGCGGACGGTGCCCTTGTCCGAGAAGATCGTGGAGTCAGACCAAAGGGTGCAGGCTGTCCTCGAGCTCAATGCCGGGACCGCCTCGCGGCTGGGCATCAAGCCGGGCGACCGAGTGCTTCACTCGGCCTTCGGCACGGCGCCTTGAACGAGCAAGGCGCATCACGGCCAAGCTTAAGTCTCGGGGTCCTGGGCTAGCTGCTCGAGCGCGCGCCAGCCTTCGCCGGCCGCGATCAGGCAGCTCACACCCTGGGGCGACGTGATGATGATCGTCCAGGTGTCAGCCTTGGCCTGCGGCGCCGACTTCAGCACCTCGACCAGACCGCCGTTGTTGGTGACGCCGACGGCGACCCGCGACTCGCTGTATTTGTTGGACAGCAGCTTTAATACGTTATCGCGTTGATTGCACTGGTTCTGCTGGGCCTGCGCGGCCGTCGAGACCAGGGCCATCGCCCCCGCGATCAATAGAGACTTCCACATAGCACACCTCATGGTCTGGCCCAAATATCGGGTACGACTATTGGGCTAGTCGGCGAGTCTCTCACGGGGGCCGTAAAGATCGGCTTAAATCTTTATGAACGCACGGGTAATCATGGTTAATGGAAGCTTAACGCCGGGACCTCGTCGCGCGGGCGCGCAACAGGAGCGCGAAACCCTCAGCGTTTGCGGGCCAGCATCAGGCCGTCGCCGATGGGCACGAGCGACAGGCTGACCCGCTCGTCGTCCGTCATCTTGGCGTTGAGGGCGCGGATGGCCGTGGTGTCCTTGTCGGTCTTGGCCGGGTCGGCGACGCTGCCGCCCCAGAGCACGTTGTCGACCGCGACGAGCCCGCCCGGCCGCAGGAGCGCCAGGGCCCGCTCGTAGTAGTTCGGATAGTTTTCCTTGTCGGCGTCGATGAACACGAAGTCGATCTCGCCGCCGGCGCCATCGGCCAGCATTCGGTCCAGCGTCTCCAGGGCGGGGCCGAGCCGCAGCTCGATCCGCTCCGCCAGGCCGGCCTCGGCCCAGTATCGCCGGGCGATCGCCGTGTAGTCCTCGCTCAGATCGCAGGCGGTCAGCTTGCCGTCGGCCGGCAGGGCGCGGGCGATGCAGAGCCCGCTGTAGCCGGTGAAGCTACCGACCTCCACGGCGCGGCGGGCGCCGATCAGCTCGACCAAAAGCGACAGGAATTGGCCCTGTTCCGGGGCGAGCTGCATGCCCGCTTCGGGCAGATCGGCCGTCTCCTGGCGCAGCCGCGCGAACAGCGGCGGCTCGCGCAGCGAGACCTCGAGCAGGTAGTCGTAGATCGGGTCGGTCAGCGTGATCGTGTGCCGTGACATGGCCGAGGCTTCCCCTGGGGTGAACGACGGGTGGCGGGCCGGCACGGGTTACGCCGGCGCGCCGGGCGACTCAATAGTCCCATTTGAACTTGACGCCGAGGTTGCTGCCGCCGGTCTGGCCGACCCCGGACTCGAGGGAGATGTTCGGCGTCACCTCCAGCTCGACGCCGAGCGAGCCCGAGCCGACGGTCGTGCCCTGCTTGACGCCGACGTAGACGCCCTCGCGCAGGTACTTGCCGGCCGCCAACGAGGGGCCGGCCGTGGTCGAGCCCGGATCGCCGCCTTCGATCCGCAGTACGTCGACGCCGATCAGGTTGCGAGCGAAGTCCAGCACGCCGCCCGAGCCGCCGCCGCGGCCGGACAGCTCCGCCGCCGCCTGAGCCAGTTGCAGGGCTTCCAAGGGGCTGAGCTGGGTCGTGCTCTTGCCGAAGAGCACGCGGGCGAGGATCTCGTCCTGCGGCAGCTCCGGCGACGAGGCGAGCGTGATCGTCGGCTGCGAGGCCAGGCCCGTGATGCGCGCCGTGACCGTCAGGCCGCCGCTTTCGTTCTGCGCCTCGATGTCGAGCAAGGGATCGATCTCGGCGCCGCCGTCGAAGCTGACCTGGCCGCGGGTCAGCGTGAAGGTCCGGTTGAGCACGGTGAGCTGGCCCTTGACCAGCTCGAGGCGGCCACGAATCGCCGGCGCGTCGGCGGCGCCTGAGACAGCGAGATCGCCGCGCCACTCGGACTCGAGCCCGCGCCCGCGCAGGAACACCCGCCCCGGCATCGCCACGGCGACGTCGAGCGCGATGTCGAGGGGTGCGGCCGGCTCGGCCGGCTTTGCTGTCTCGGTGTCGGCCTCGCCTAGGGCCGATCGGTTCACTTCGGTGACTTGAAGCTCGACGACTTCGGGCGGCAGGGTCTCAGGGATGCCGATCTCCATCCGTTTGGTCTCGAAACGTCCCGCCACCTCGGCGGCCTCCAAGCTACCGGTGACGGCAAGCGTGCCGTCGGAGGCGGCTGTCACCTCGTCGCGCCGCAAGAGCGTGAAATCCGTGAACGCGGCCTCGATGGCGAAGGGCAGGCCGGCCTCCGGGTCGAGCGAGAGCGTGCCGTTGCCGGTCAGCTTGCCGTCGCCGCCGTCGCTCGCCGTGAGTTCCTCGATGCGCAGGGTCCGGTCGTCGAAAGCGACGGCGACGGCGAGTTGCTCGAGCAGCGTGCCGCTGGCCAGGTTCTCGTAGCGGCCATCGGCCAAGGTCAGGCGCCCGTCGGCCCGCGGCGCGGCGAAGCTTCCGCTCAGCCGCGCGTCGAGATCGGCAGTGCCGGCCAGCCGGTGATCGTCGAAAGGCAGGAGGGGCCAGACGGTCGCCAACTCGCCGCGCCAGGCCAGGCGTCCGGAGACCGGCTCATCGGTCGGAAGGACCGGCAAGGGGCCGTCAATGCTCATGCGTAGCGGCAGCTCGGCGTCGAGCCGGGCCTCCGGGCCGCCGAAGCCGCCCAGCCGGCCGTCGAGCTTGAGGCGGTTGGCCTGCCACACGGCATCGACCGTCGCATCGAGCCCGGGCAGGCCGGTGCTCTCGCCGAACCCGGCCTCGGCCAGGCGCAGGCTCGCGGTGCCGTTCGGCGCTTCGGCCGGACCGGAGACGGCGAGGTCGAGCGACAGCTTCCCGCTGGGTTCCAAGTCAGGGGCGGCCAGGCCGGCCAGCGCGAGCGGCAGGTCGCGGGCCTGCAGATCGATGGCAGTGCCCTGGCCATCGGCGCGGGCGTTGCCGGAGACACGGCCCTCGCCGATCCGCAGGTCGAGGCCGCTCAGCCGGAAGCCGTCCGGCGATCGCGTCACCGCCAGCGGACGTTCGAGCGTGATGGACTGCTTCAAGGCTTCGCCCGAAAGGCTTTCGAGGTTCAGACTCTGCCGATCGGCATCGAGCCCGAGCGTTGCGGTGCCCTGGAGGCTCAAGGGCTCGATGAAGCGGCCGCCGGTCTCGAGCGCCAACGCGAGCGCTCGGCTGTCGCCGGTGGCCCGCAGCGAGGTTTCGTCCAGGCTAAGGGCGTCCAGAGTGAGAGCGGCGAGCCTGGCCTCGAGCGTGATCCCCGCAAGCTCAATCGCATCTGCCACGCCGAGGTCGATCGTCGCCGTGCCGAGCGACAGCGCGGCCTCGCCTTCAAGCCCGAAGTCGGCCAGCGCGACCCGAGCTTCGGCGGACTGTCGGCCCTCTCCGTCGGCCAGACTCAGACGGAATTCGGCGCGGCCCGTGGCCGGCACGCCGGCAAGGCCGGCCCATGGCGCCAGATCCTCGACCCGGCCGGTCAGCCCGCCCGTGATCGGGCTGCCGTCGAGCGGAATGACAAAGGCACCCTCGGCCTGCGCGTCTTGAGCCGAGAGCTGCAAGGCATCGAGCCTGAGGAGATCCTCGATGACGGCCAGTCCGCTTACCGCCTCGATCCGCCCGCTCGGTGGTTCCAGCGCCAGCGCCACCTGACCTTGTGGCCCTGTCGCCAGGCGGTCGAGCCCGATGCGCGCGGTCGCGCGGCCCAGGTCCAGCCCGGCCGCCCGCAGGCCCTCGATGCCGGCGTCGCCGGTCAGACTCGGGTTGGCCA
>JAKSDN010000773.1 GCA_022360075.1 Kiloniellales bacterium
TAAGCCCCGTCCCCCTCATGCTGAGCCTGTCGAAGTATGAGGATTGCTCGGTGCAAAGGGCCAAGCCTGAGCGATCCAGAGCTGTGCCCGGCTACCCTATGGCTGCGGTCGGAGATCGAGCCCGCCCCACTTTACAGTCCGAATCGATCCAGTGTCCGGTACCAAGTCCCGATCACTTCGGCGCCAATGGCCCGACAGGAATGGAACGGAATGGGGCGAATGTCGGTGATAGGGAAGGGCGAGCCCTCCCGCTCTCCGTCGATCGCGAGCTCACCGAGCAGGCGACCCATCTGAGATGCCATGGCAACACCGCGGCCGTTGTAGCCGAGAGCGATGTAAAGATGCTCCTCCGGTATGTGCAGGTGCGGTAGACCGTCGGCGGTCAGCGCGATGGTGCCGGCCCAGCGATGCTGCCAAGCGATGCCTTTGAGCTGTGGAAACTTGGCTTCGGCGAGGCGCCGCAGGGTTCGATAGTAGCGCGCCGGTTCGCCCGGTCGAAAGGAGCCGCGTCCGCCAATCAGAAAGCGGCCGGCGGAATCGAAGCGCATGTACTGCAGGATGCGGCGCGTGTCCGAGACGGGCAGGCCGCCGGGCAGGATCGTCTCGCGCAAGTCCTCCGCAAGAGGCTCGGTCGCGACTTGAACGCTGGTACCGGGCACGAGCGATGGCTTGAGCCCCGGTATGAGGTTCCCCGTATAGCCGTTGGTCGCCAAGACGACGCTGGGCGCAACGACCCTAAAGCCGTTCACTTCGGCTTCCCAAGCCGCGCCCTGCTTCGACAAGCGGGTCACGGGGCTGTGCCCGGCGACCCGGACACCGAGACCGAGAGCAACTTGCGCCAAGCCGCGCGCGTAGCTCAGCGGCTGCAAGAAGCCGCCGCGCGGATCGATCCATCCGCCGACGAACTCATCCGTGCCGGTGAGGTCGCGAACCTGCCCAGCGGACAACAGTTTGACGTCGGTCCCGGTGTGACGCTGCCATTGCTCGGCGCGTCCGCGGACCATCCTGAGGGTCTTCTCCGACACCGCCGGCTGGAGCCAGCCGCTGCGCTGCGCATCGCAGGGAATCTGATACTTCTCGATCAGATCGAAGGTGCGGTCCGCGGCTTCTCCGGCGAAGCGGATGAGCGCCCGGCCGGCGGTCTCGCCCAACTTCCTCAAGAGCGCGTCTGGATCGTACTTGAGGCCTGGGATGACCTGGCCGCCGTTGCGGCCGGAAGCACCGTATCCTGGCCCACCGGTGTCGACGACGGTGACCGCCTTTCCACCCTCGGCCAGCCGGATCGCCGCGTTGAGCCCGCTGTATCCCGCACCGATCACCAGAGCTTCGCAGGCGATGTCGCTGTCGACCGGCGGTGTCGGCGGGGCAGGGATCGCCGTCGCTTCCCAGCCCGACCGCGAGGCGCCGTTCAACAGATAGGCTTTCGAGGTATGTGGCTTCATGACTCGAGACCGACCAGGAAGTCAGGGTTCGTCAACGCAGTGGCCAGGTCGCGGAGGAAGCTCTCGCAAGCGGCGAGTTGCGCGACCTCCACGAACTCGTCCGGCTTGTGGGCCTGCTCGATCCGGCCGGGGCCACAGATCACGGCGGAGAGGTCCGACTGTTGAAAGAAGCCTGCTTCCGTTCCGTAGGATACAGCTTCGGATTCATTGGTTCCAAGCAGGCGCTTGACCAGCGTTTCCGCAGAGGAATCTCCATCCGGCGATAGCCCCGGCATGAAACTGAGCCGGACGGTTTCGATCGACGCGCCGGCATGCTTTCTGCGCATCTCCGGAAACAGGTCGTGCTTACAGTATGCCTCGAGCCTGCGCAACACCTCGTCGGGATCGTCGTCCGGCAAGAGCCGGCAATCCCATTCGACGACACACTCGCTTGGGATGATGTTGCGCGCCGTGCCTCCGTGGATGCTGCCGACGTTGATCGTCGAGCAGGGCGGAGCGAAAGGCACGTTGGATCGCTGCCGTGCGGCCAACTCGTCGGACAGGTCGCTCAGGAAGCGCGCGACGCGGGCGCCGTAGACACAGGCATTGAGCCCCAGGTCCGGGAGCGAGGAGTGGCCCTCGAGGCCACGAACCGTCGTCCGGGCGCCGTAGGTCGCCTTGTGCGCGTTTACCACCGCCATTCCCGTCGGCTCTCCGACGATGACGGCGTGTGGGCGAGGGGCCTGCTCGCGAATGCAGTCGATCAGGCTCGGCACGCCGAAGCAGCCGATCTCCTCGTCGTAGGAAATTGCGAGATGCAAAGGGCGCAGAAGCTCGTCCGCAGGGAATGACGTCACGACCGCCAGCGCGGTTGCGAGAAAGCCCTTCATGTCTGCAGTTCCACGGCCGTAGAGCTTGCCGTCGCGTTCCATGAGCTTCCACGGGTCCACGGTCCAGACCTGACCGTCGATGGGAACGACATCGCTGTGGCCCGACAGGATGACACCGCCGGGTGTCTCGGGCCCGACCGTGGCGAAGAGGTTCGCCTTCTGACCGTCGGGGCTCCGGATCAGGGTGGCGGAGATGCCGGCGTCTTCGAGGAGGCCGGCGATGTACTCGACCGCGGCCAGATTGGATCGGTCGCTCGTCGTGTCGAAGGCGATTAACGCGCCGAGGATGTCGAGGCTTGCGGAACTGGGCCGATCCGGGCCGTCCAAGTTCATGCTTTTCATCGTGTGGCGGGCCTGTGGGCAGGTTCCCTGTGGGTCCGAAGGCGTCGAATCTCAATTTGGCTTGACAATATAATAAACAATTATTGTATGTTTGATGTCAACGGAGGTTGGCGAACATGATCGAAGAAGCCCTATCGCCGAGCGCGCCCGCAAAACTGCGGAAGCCGCGTCGTCGGACTCAGGAGGAGCGCCGGGCCGAGACGCGCAACGCCCTCATTGAGGCGACCATCGGCCTGCTCGCCGAGGGGGGATACGCCAACGCCACGACGACGCGGATCGCCCGGCGCGCCGGCGTCTCGCTCGGCGCCATGCAGCATCATTTCGGCTCGAAAGACGAGCTGCTGATGGAGACCTTCGATCAGCTCATGCTCGAGCTGACGACGCAGATGAGCCTGGACCCGGGGAGAGGCCAGGCCCTCGAGAGCCGGGTCGAGACGCTCGTCACCCGGCTATGGGACGTCTATTGCAGCCCGCGGTACGTCGCCGTCTGGGAGTTGTTTCTTGGCACCCGCGCCGAGCCTCATCTGCGCGAAGAGGCGGTGGCGCAGCGTTCGCGTTCGCTCAGGATCTTCGCCGATCTCTGGTGGTCCTTCTTCAAGGATGATGTGGCTTCCGAGCAGGTGGTCGTCGACGTGATGCACACCACCTTGGCCATGCTGCGCGGCTTCGCCTTCTACAGCGTGTTCGAGAAGGACGAGGCTTTCTTCGGCCGGCAGCGCACGCTCATCAAGACCTTCGTCTTCGATGCCCTGCGATCGGGGGCGCAGGCGAAGCCACCGAAACACTAATCATCACGGCAGAGCGACGGCCGCCGAAACGGCGGTCGGCGCGACACTGAAGACACCTGGGATGGACGTGCGGCAACCACAGTTCGAGATCGGCATCGACACCGGCGGTACCTTCACCGACATGGTGTGCCGCGGGTCGGACGGCTCCGCCTTCCTCGCCAAGGTGCCGAGCACGCCGGACGATCCCAGCCGCGCCGTTCTCGAGGCCGTCGACAAGCTCGTCTCCGAACGCGGTGTCGATCCTGAGCAGATCGCGCGGTTCGTGCACGGGACAACCGTCGCCACGAACGCGATCATCGAGCGCAAAGGCGCGCGCCTGGGCCTGCTGACGACCAAGGGGTTCAGGGACATCCTGGAGATCGGCCGCCAGATGCGCAGCGGCCTCTACGATCTCATTCTCAAGACCGAGACGCCCACCTTCCTGGCGCCTCGCCGCCTTCGCAAGGAAGTCGTCGAGCGTGTCGGCGCCGACGGCAGCGTCCTCGTGCCGCTAGACGAAGCGAGCGTTCGCGCCGCGGTCGAAGGTCTCCTTGGCCGGGACGTCGAGGCCATCGCGGTCGCCTATCTCTTCTCGTTCCGCAGACCGGACCACGAAGAGCGGACCCGCGACATTATTCGCGAGATGGCGCCGGGGCTTGCCGTTTCCATCTCGAGCGAGGTCGATCCGGCCGAGCGCGAGTACGAACGAACGGTCGCCACCACGTTCGACGCCTACGTCAAGCCGGTCGTCGACTCCTACCTTCACAACCTGGAGGCCGGCCTTCGCGACAAAGCCGTGAAGGCGCCATTGCAGGTGATGCTGTCCCGCGGCGGTATCACCTCCGTGAAGAGCGCGCGCCGCCGACCCGTGCGCCTGACGCTCTCCGGACCGGCCGGGGGCATCGTCGGCGGCCAGAGCGCGGCGGAGACGGGCGGGCTCCGCAACGTGATCACGGTCGATATCGGCGGCACGAGCTGCGACATCGCCCTGATCGCGGACGGCAAGGCGATCACGCGGCCGGAAGGCGACGTGGCGGGTTATCCGGTGCGGGTCTCCATGGTCGATGTCAATGCGATCGGCGCCGGCGGCGGGAGCATCGCCTGGATCGATAGCGCGGGGGGCCTGAGGGTCGGCCCGCAGTCCGCGGGATCGGCGCCGGGCCCCGCCTGCTACGGCCGAGGCGGTGCCGAGGCCACCGTGACGGATGCCTCGATCGTGCTCGGCTACCTGAACCCCGCCTACTTCGCGGGTGGCAGCTTCGCGCTCGATCCCCGTCTGTCCTTCGACGTCATTGAGGAGAAGATTGCTCTGCCTCTTGGCGTGAGCGTCGAAGAGGCCGCGCTCGGCATTCACAGGGTGCTCAACGGCCAGATGGCCGAGGGCGTGCGTTTCGTTTCGATAAGGCAGGGCTTCGATCCGAGAGCTTTCGCTCTCGTCCCGATGGGCGGGGCTGGCGGCCTGCATGCAACGGCCCTGGCCGACCAGCTCGGCATCGACCGTATCCTGGTGCCGCCCCATCCCGGCGTGCTCGCGGCCGACGGCCTTCTCTCCGCCGCCGTCGAGCATGAGCTCTCAAGGCCGCTTCTGGCAGCCCTCGACTCGCTCGATGCGAATGCGCTGGGCGACCGCTTTGCCGCCCTGGAGACGGACAGCTTGGCGGCGGCGCGGGCGGACTGCTTGGATCTCGGCGACGGTGAGCTTCTGCGTTTTGCCGACCTCTGCTACGACGGGCAGTCGTTCCATCTCGAAGTGCCGGTCGAATTGGATCTGGCCGATCCTCTCGGCGCCCTTCGGCAGGCGTTCCACGAAACCCACGATCGCGTTTTCGGGCAAAGCAACGAGGGCCCTGTTCGCGTGGTCAACCTTCGCGTCGTCCGGCAGTCGCGCGTGGAAGCGCATCGGGCCGAGACCGATCTTCCTGCCGCGCTTGCCGATGAGCCCGTCGAGGAACGCGAGATCAGGCTTCCTGCCGTGGGGCGGGTCCTGGCGCAGGTGTTGCGCCGCAACACTCTGCCCGGTGGACACACGATGGCGGGACCGGTCGTCATCGAGCAGGAAGACACGACGGTCGTCGTGCCGCCGACCTGGTCCTTCACCGTCGACCGCGGCGGCAGCTTGCTGCTGACCCGCGAGGCGGAGCGCTGAGCCATGAGCATTGCGCCGGCCATCAGCGTGGACCTGCGGCTCGATCCCGTCACGGTGGAAGTGGTCCGCAACAAGCTCGAAGGCATCTCGAACGAGATGCAGCTCAAACTCATTCGCTCGTCGTTCTCACCGCTCGTGAAGGAAGGCTTCGACGCGGCGGCGAGCCTGTTTACAACCGGTGGGGAAGTCCTTTCCCTGTCGCTGTCGGTACCGGGCCATCTTTCCGCCTCGATCCCTTGTGTTCGGGCTTTGCTCGATGCCTTTCCGCTCGCCTCCGCCAAGGAAGGCGACATCTACATCATGAACGACCCCTATCTCGGGGGTACGCACATACCCGATATCGCCATGGTGGTGCCCGTATTCCACGAGGGACGGCCCATCGCGGTGAGCTGCACCATCACGCACCACCAAGACCTCGGCGGCATGGTGCCGGGATCTCTGCCCACCAACGCCACGGATATCTATCAGGAAGGCTTGCGAATCCCGCCGGTCAAGCTGAGGGATGCCGGCGTCGAGAACGAAACGCTGGTCGGCATCATTCGCCAGAACGTCCGTTTCCCGGACATGTTGATGGGCGACCTGAACGCCCAGACCGCCTCCTGCACCGTCGGCGCGCGTCGCCTCACCGACTTGGCCGCCGACTTCGATCCCGACCTCTTGCAGCGGATTTTCGATGACCTTCTGGACCGCTCGGAGCACATGACCCGGGAGTCCTTTCGCGCCATCCCGAACGGCACCTACCGATACACGGATCACTTCGACAACGACGGGATCGAGCTCGACCGGCGCGTCCGGATTCAGGTTCGGATCGACGTCTCGGACGATTCGATCCATGTCGATTTCGAAGGCACGGACAAGCAACTGGTCGGTCCCTTCAACTGCGTGCCGTCGGCCTCGCAATCGGGTGTCTATTTCGCGCTGCGCGCCATCGCCGGACCGGACATTCCTTCGAACGGCGGCTGCTTCCGTCCGATCTCGATCCATCTACCGCGCGGCTCCTTCGTCAATCCGGTCGAACCGGCACCGGTCAACTCCAGGTCGGCGGCGATCAAGAGGATCGCGGGGACCATCCTCGGCGCGTTCCGGGACGCGCTGCCGGATCGCATTCCCGCCGATTCGGCCGGCGAGCTCCTGCTTCTGATCTTTGCCGGGCAGCGAGATGACGAGAGCCGCTACATCACCGGAGAGCTCCTCGTCGGCGGCAGCGGCGCCAGTGTGCGGTCCGACGGTGTCGACGTGATCGAGACCGACAACACGAACTGCACCAACATCCCGATCGAGACCTTGGAGCTCGGCGCGCCGATCCGCGTGCTGCGCTCGGAGCTCAGAAGGGATTCCGGCGGCCCGGGCCGCTATCGCGGCGGTCTCGGGCTGGTCAAGGAGTTCGAGCTCCTCGAGGGAAGCATGACGCTGACCCACCGGGGCGAGCGGCATTTCCATCCAGCCCAGGGCTATGCCGGCGGCGCGCCGGGCGCCTGCGCGCGCAGCGTCATTCGCCGCCGATCCGGCGCTGCCGAGGAGATCCCGTCGAAGATCGTTACCGAGCTCGCGGCCGGGGACCGGCTGGTCGTCGAGACGGCCGGTGGCGGCGGGTTCGGCGAGCCCGGCGCGCGCGCGCGCGCGAGCCTGGCGCTGGACCGCGCGGACGAGAAGGTATCGCAAGGCGCCGCCGAAGCGCTCTTCGGGCGCCCGGAGAATACCGAGGGAGAACCATCCAACTCAGAAGATGACGAAGGAGGCTGACATGAGAGTTTGGCAGAATCGAAAGGCCCAGTGGGCCACGGGACTACTCGCGGCAGTCCTATTGGCGGCCGCCGGCGGTACCGCGCAGGCGGAAGACGTCAAATGGAAGATGCACGCCGCCGCGGTGGACACGCGCATCGAGATCCAGGACACGAAGTGGTTTGCCGATCGGGTGGGGGAGCTGACCAATGGCGCCTTCACGATCGAGCTCTACGCGGGCGGCTCGCTCGGTATCAAGGATGTCGACCTGTTGAGAACGTTGCCCGGAGGCAACGTCGTCCAGGCGGCGCTCATGTACCCTGGCTACCTTGCCCGCGAAGCGCCCGAATACGCCCTGACCCTGCCCCCTGGCGTGGTCAGCAGGCCCTCCATCGTCGGTGAGCTGTTGCCGACCTTGACGGAGATCTACCAAAGAACCTACGACGAGGCGGGTATCGACCTCGTGGGCTTCATCGGCCATGCGGCGGCCAAGACGCATATCTTCTGCCGCGATCCCATCAACTCCTTGGCCGAGCTGAAGGCGAAGAAGGTACGCGTTTGGGAGCCGTTCCAGATCGAGACCTTCGAGAAACTGGACGTGGCCGCACAGGTGATCGGGCAGAACGATCTCTACGTCGCGATGAGCACGGGCGTGGTCGATTGCGCCGTCTATCCCGCGGCCTTCGTCTCGACGATCTCCTTGCAGGAAGTTGCCCCGAACGGCAGCTACCTTTTCCCCTTCGTCTTGCATCCGCTCAACATCATCGTGTCCCGCTCGGCTCACGAAGCTCTGTCGGACGCGCATAAGAGCGCCCTGCAGCAGGCGGCGGACGAAGCCACCGCAAGGAGCTTCGAGGCCTATGCGGCGGCGAAGTACGACGCGGAGGCCGAAGCGAAGCTCGGTGCCGGCGATGCCAACTTGATGCCGGACTACAGCGATGCCGATCGGCAGGCCTTCGCCGCGGCGGCCCGGGCCGTCTGGAAGGGCAAGGCCGAGGAAATGGGCGGTCAGGCGCTGGCGGACTACGATCAGATTTCCAAAGCGATCGGCTCCCAGTAGCACGAGCCATGGCGTGGCGTTCGGGGGCCGCTCTGCGTTTTCCCGAATGCCTACGCCTTGGTCGCAAGGGAAGAGGGGTGGCGTGACACGGATGGCGCACAATTCCATGACCGGAATCGCGCTGCCCCGCGCCGGGCGCTGGAGGCCTTCGCCATGAAAACCGTCTTGGAGTCCGTCTGCTGTCTATCGACTTACGTGGCGGTCATTCTGATGGCCGCGATGGCCGGCTTCGTCGTTCTGAGCTCCGTGATGCGCTATGCCATCGGTGCCCCCTTTCACTTCACGGAAGAGCTCGTCGGACTGCTGTTCTGCTCCATGGTGTTTCTCGTTCTTCCAGGCGTCCAGTTCCGCAATCAGCACATCAAGGTCGACCTGCTCACGTCACGCTTCGGTGCCCGCGCGACCCGCATCCAGCGGCTCTCCGCCTTGGCCTTGACGATCGCCTTCGGCGTGGCGTTCGGCTGGGAAGCGTACGACTACCTCGTCTATGCCTACGAGCGCGGTTCCGTCACCTACATCGGCGACATCCCGCTTTTCCCCTGGGTCGGTGTCATTGTCTTCGCCGTCTCCTGGGCAACGCTTGTCGCCCTCTGGCAGGTGATCCGTTCAATGCGGCGGGCGGATCGCTTCGAGGCTACGGACTCGCCCAAGTAATGGTCTGGCTCGTCTTCGCGATCGGTTTGATCATCACCGGCCTGACCGGCGCGCCGCTCGGTGTCGGCCTCGCGCTGACCGGCTTCGCGATCCTCCACATCTTTCTCGGCGGCGCCACGGAATTGGCTTTCACCGCGATCTGGAATGTTTTCAACGAGTTCACGCTCAGCGCCGTCCCACTTTACATCCTGATGGGCGAGATCATGCTGCTCAGCGGTGTCAGCACGCGCGTCTACAACGCGCTCACACCGCTCTTTCGCCGCGTGCCGGGCAAGCTGCTGCACACCAACATCGCGGTCTGCACCGTGTTCGGCGCGGTGAGCGGCGCGAGCACCTCGACGGCGGCCGCCGTGGGCTCCGTCGCTTACCCGGAGCTCAAGGCGCGCGGTTACAACAAGCCCTTCGTGGTCGGCACCTTGGCGGCCGGGGGCACGCTCGGTCTCCTGATACCGCCCAGCCTGTCGCTACTGCTCTACGGGGCGACCCAAGGCGTATCGATCGGACAGCTATTCCTCGCCGGCATCGGGCCCGGACTGATGCTTGCGACCGCCTTCCTCGTCGTCATCGCCATCGCGGCGCGCAAGCGCGGCGATTTGGCCCCGGCGGAAGAACCGGTCGAGACCTGGCCCAGGGTCCTTTGGCGCATGCTCAGCATCTGGCCTCTCCTCTTTCTCATCTTCGCCGTGCTGGGCACCATCTACCTCGGGCTCGCGACGCCGACCGAGGCCGCCGGTCTCGGGGTCGCGGCGGCCATCGTCATCGGCTTCACCTGGGGCGATCTCACCGGCCAAAGGCTGGTCGAAGCGTTGTTCAAGGCGACGACAACCTTCGGCACCGTCCTATTCGTGGGCGTCGGAGCGCTCATCCTAGCCCAGGCGATCAGTGCCCTCGGCTTGCCGCGCGACATCATGGCAGGCCTGGCCGAGATGGAGCTTTCGCGCTACGCGGTGCTGGCCGGCATGGTCGCCATCTACCTTGTGCTCGGCTGCTTCTTCGACGGCCTGTCGCTGCTTTTGATGACGGTGCCGATCATGTTTCCGGTGATGGTCGGATTCGGTTTCGACCCGGTCTGGCTCGGCGTCATCATCACGGTCTGCATCGAGATCGGCATGCTGACCCCGCCGGTGGGCGTGAACCTCTATGTCTTGACGGGTATCACGCGCGGTGATGTGAGCCTCGGCGAGGCCGCGACGGCTGCGCTTCCTTTCTGGTTCGTGATGCTTGGTGGCATTGTGGTTCTAACGCTTCTGCCCGACATCGCCCTGTTTCTCCCAAGCCTGATGAAGTGAGGGCGTTATCTCGTGCCAGCCAGCCGCTCGTGAGTGCGGTGGGCGACCGAGGATAGACTTGCGGCGGCCTGTCGAAGACGGGTGGCCCGCACCGAACATGCCGCGACGGCCAAGTCTTCCGTTGCCCTTAGGCTTCGTCCTTCTCGTCGTAGACGGTCTCATATTGCCGATCCATGGTGATCGGCATCTCGTAGAACGCGATCTTCGGCGGATGGTCGTACTTCTTGGTCATGTAATCCGTCCACTCCCGATCGAATGCCTTGTCGGCAGCTTCGCGGGACTCGAAGAGATAGGCACCGCCGCCCAGCCCTTCCTTGTAAAGGACGTTCTTCCGCAGCAAGCCGGGCGTCGACATGTAGCGCGGAATGGAATCGCGGAACATCTGCACCGCAGTCGCGCGATCCGTGCCCTCGGGCAAGCCATAGGTCACAACAGCAAACACCAAGCCCATGCCAAGTCTCCTTTTGTCGTTCCAGCCACGTCCTATCGCAGCGTTTCAGGCAACCAAAGCACCAAATCCGGATACGCGATGACGAGAAGAATGAATGCGAGCAGCACCACGAGAAACGGCACAATGCCGATGATGACGTCATTGAGCGATCCGCGGTCGCGCACGCCCTGCACGACAAACAGGTTGAGGCCGACCGGTGGCGTAATCAGGGCGGTCTCGGCGAGTAAAATCATGAGAACGCCGAACCACACGGGATCGAAACCGGCGGCGAAGACCAACGGCGCGATAATCGGCACCGTCGTCACCATGATCGATAGCGTTTCGATGAAAAACCCGATGACAATGTAGAACAGGATGACGGCGAAGAGGAGCTGATAGGGCGAGGGGTCGAGCCGCGTGATCACCTGGTTGATCTCGGCGGTCAGCCCGATCGCGGCGATGACGAAGTTCAGGAAATAGGCCGCGACGATGATCAGCAGAACCATTGCGCTCGTGCGCATCGTGCCCTCGATCGCACTGCGCAGCATGGAGAGATCCAGGCCGCGGTGCCCGATCGCGAGAAGCAACGACAAGATCACGCCGATCGCAGCGGATTCCGTCGGCGTGGCCCAGCCGGCGTAAATCGAGCCGATCACGACGACAAACAGCAAGATCGGCGGCGCGAGAAACACCAGGGCCGCGGCCCGCTCCGACCAGCTCGTCACGATCGGCAGCCCGCGCCAGGACGGCACGAGCGCGCAGAGCACGGCGATGCACAGCATGAAGGATAGAGCCAGGAGGACCCCCGGCAGCAGGCCGGCCAGATAGAGCTTCGGGATCGAGGTGTCGGTCAAGACGCCATAGACGATCAAGGTGATGGACGGGGGAATGAGAATGCCCAGCGTCCCGCCCGCGGCGATGGAGCCCAGGAAAAGCCGCTCGTTGTACTTGAAGCGCTTCGCCTGGGGCGCCGCCACGGTGCCGATCGTTGCGGATGTGGCTACGCTGGACCCGCAGGTGGCGGCGAAAACCGCGGAGGCCGCGATGTTGGAGTGCATGAGCCCGCCGGGTAGCCAACTGACCCAGAGCACCATGCATTTGTACATCTTCTCGGTGATCCCCGAGCGGATCAAGATCTCGCCCATCAGGACGAACATGGGAATGGCGATGAGAATCGGATCAGTGCTTGTCGTCCAGGCGATCTCGCCCACGGCGCGCACGAGCGGGATTGGCGAGTAGATTTCGCCGAGAGCGACCCCCAACAGCAACAATGCCGCAGCAATGGGAATGCTCAGCGCAATCGCCGCCAGAAGAAGCCCTAAGGCGGCCGCGATCATCGGGCGGTTCCCAATGCCGATTTGTCGCGGCTCGCGTCCTCTCGGGCGAGACCGCTGGCCGTCAGATCATCCTTGATCTCATCGTCCAGGCCGCGCGGTCCTATCAAGGCCTGTACGGCGGCTTGGTCTTTTTGCAGGATGCGCCGCAAGACCGCTGCCAGCAGGACGAGCGCGACGCAGATGAACACCGCGAACCCGAAGAGCCAAATCAATTGCGGAATCCATAAAGGAGTCTGCAAAGTGCTGTTCGAGCGCGACAGGAACTCGAGATTGAACAGGAAGACCGTAAAGGCGTTAACCGCCATCAGGCCGATCGCAGCCAGAATGGCCAGCAGGGCGGTCAGGTCCATCGCTATGGCGAGCGGCCTGGCCGCCTTACGATAGAGAAAGTCGATTCTGACATGCGCCCGCTCGAGAAGCGTGAAGGCGATTGACCAGCTCAGGCAGATGGCCAGACCGTAGCCGGAA
>JAKSDN010001495.1 GCA_022360075.1 Kiloniellales bacterium
CCCAAGGAAGGCGGCGTCAACGATTCCGGCAACTGGGCCGTCTCGCGCGCCTCGAAGCATGCCGATGCCGCGCATACCTTCATCGACTACATGTGCCGCCCCGAGATCCAGGCCAAGCTGGCGCGCAAGGTTGGCACCGCGCCCACGGTCAAACGGGATGTGACCGATCTCACCGACGCGGAGTTCGAAGCGGTGTCCAGCAGCATCGAGCCGATCATCCCGCGCTACGATATCTACGAGACCAAGTCCGACTGGCTGAACCAGAAGTGGACCGAGATCGTCGCCGGCTGATCGCGACCGCATGCCGGGGGGAGCGCGGCGGAACGGCCCGTCGATGAAGGGCCTCAGGCTGGACGGCGTCCAGAAGAGCTTCGCGTCGGTCGTGGCGCTGCGCGCGCTGAGCCTGGATATCGAGCCGGGGCAGTTCGTCTGCCTGCTGGGGCCGTCCGGCTGCGGCAAGACGACTCTTTTGCGGATCATCGCCGGGCTGGAGGTTCCCAGTGCCGGGCGGGTCTTTTTGGACGGCGAGGACATGACCGAGGTACCCGCGCACCGGCGCGGCTTCGGCATGGTGTTCCAGTCGCTGGCCTTGTTCCCGCATCTCTCGGTCGGCGGGAACATCGCCTATGCGCTGAAGATCCGCGGCGCCTCGCGCCAGGAGCAGGATCAGCGGGTCGCCGCGCTCCTGGAACTCGTTCGCCTGCCCGGCGTGGCCGAGCGCCATATCTCCCAGCTCTCCGGCGGGCAGCGGCAGAGGGTGGCGATCGCCCGCGCCCTGGCCCTGGAACCCAGGCTGTTTCTGCTCGACGAGCCGCTCTCGGCCTTGGATGCCAAGCTGCGCGAGGACATGCAGATCGAGCTGCGCCTGCTGCAACAGCGCCTCGGCATCACGACCATCGTCGTCACCCACGATCAGCGCGAAGCCATGTCCATGGCCGACGTCGTCGTGGTCATGGGCGACAACCAGGTCCAGCAAGTCGGGGCGCCGCTCGACATCTACCGCCGGCCGATCAACCGCTTCGTCGCCGACTTCATCGGCACGAGCAACCTCGTGCCCGGCCGCTTCCGCGGCGGCGGCGTCGAGGTCCAAGGCGTGACGTTCGCCGTCGCAAGCGTCGCCGAGAGCCTGGAAGAGGGGGCCGCCGCGACGGTCTGCATCCGGCCCGAGGACGTGCGGCTTCAGCCTGCCGAAGCAGCGGGCCCCAACCGCCTGCCCGGAAGGATCAGCTTCATCCGCGATCTCGGCGCGACGGTGCAGATCACGATCGACTGCGCGGGCACGGCGCTGCTCTGTCTGACCATGCCTAAGGTACATGGCGAGCACCAGGTCGGCAGCGCGGTCACGGTCGAGCTGCCGGCCGAGGCCTGCCGAGCGCTCGGCCCATGATCCGCGGCGCGCCACGGGGCCGCGATCACGTCATCGCGGCCTATCCGCTCCTCATGCTGGCCGTCTTCTTCCTGGTGCCCTTCGGGATCATGGTCGCGGTCAGCGTGTTCCACCGCGTGCAGGGCGGCTTCTACGAGCCGGGTTTCGAGTTCACTTCCTACGCCCGTTTCTTCACGCCTTTCTTCGGCCGCGTGCTGGCCTTCTCGATCCTGGCCGCCGGGGTCACGGCCCTGCTCTGCGTGAGTCTCGGCTTTCCTTTCACCTATTTCCTGACCCGCCTGGTGCGTGCCCGGCAGGTGCCCTTGCTGGTGTTCCTCCTGGCGGTGCTGTCGCTGTCGGAGGTCATCGTCGGCTTTTGCTGGTCGATCCTGCTGTCGCGCACGGCCGGGCTGTCGAACCTCCTGGTCGCCGCGGGCCTGCTCGATCAGCCGAGCGCCTGGACGCCCGGGTTTGGCGCGCTCCTGGCCGGCCTCTGTTACCTGGCGCTGCCCTATGCGGTGCTGGTGCTCTACCCGGCGCTCAGCCGCCTGGATCCGGCGCTGGTCGAGGCGGCCCGAACCCTGGGGGCGACGCCCTTGAAGACCTTCTTCACCGTCGTGGTGCCGGTGTTGCGGCCGGCGATCGTCGCGGCGCTGGTGATGGTCTTCGTGTTCTCCCTCGGCGCCTACCTACTGCCGCAGCTCCTCGGCAAGCCGCAGCACTGGACGCTCTCGGTTCTGATCACGGA
>JAKSDN010001193.1 GCA_022360075.1 Kiloniellales bacterium
GCCTGGGTGTACTCGGTCACGTCCTTGGCGTCCCAGCCGGCCTTGACGTAGTCCTCGAGCTTGGCCTCGCCGAGCGGCTCGATGAACTGGTAGTAGTAGCCGGGGTCGACGCCGGTCCAGCCGTTGTTGGCGTTCCAGACCGAGACCGGCTTGAGCGCCATTAGCGACAGGAAGGAATAGGCCGCTTCCGGGTTCTCCGAGAAGGCCGAGACCACGCCGTGCCAGGAGCCGCCGGTGGTGTTGCCGACCGGCTGCGGGTCGGCCGGCTCGACCCAGGCCTTGTTCGCGTGGTCCCAATGCACCTTGGAGGTCGGCAGAATGGCCGAGGCGCAGACGCCCTTGATCTTCGAGCGCGACTCGTCCTGGCACAGCGAGCCGACGTCGCCCCAGCTGAACACGAACACGGATTTGCCGCGCAGGAAATAATCCCAGGCTTCGCCGAGGCTCCACCCGACCTGTGCCGCCGGGCCCGTTTTATGCAGTTCCTGCAGGAATTCGAGCGCCTTCAGATGGCCGGGGCTGTTGATCAGCGGCTTCATATTGGTGGGATCGAACCAATAGACATTGTGATGCTGGGTGACCTTCGGCCCCGGCGTCACGGCAAAGGACGCCGACAGGGACTGGAAGTGATAGTGACCCTGTTCGCCAACCTTCAGATGCAGGACCATGCCGGCGTCGGGATCGGCGTCGTTGGAATCCCAGTTCTTGCCGTTGAAATACTTGGCGATGTCGAGAAGCTGCTGCCACGTCTTGGGCGGCGACGGCAGGTCGTAGCCGTATTCCTTCTTGAAGGCGGCCTTGTGTTCGGCGTTCTCGAGCGCGCTCTTGCGGTAGTAGAGAACCTGGCCGTCGGCATCGTTCAGCACGCCATAGCTTTCGCCCTGCCAGGTGTGCAGGGCCTTCAGCGCCGGCGGCATGACGTCATAGGACCACTTCGGATATTCGCCCGACTCCATGAACTCGTCGATAGCGTAGGCGTAGCCGTTCGGCACGATGTCGCCATACCAGAAGGCACCGACCATGAAGGCGTCGTATTGCCCACTGCCGTTCCTGAGGTCGAGCATCATCTTCGTATAGTGCTCGGCGAACGGCAGTTCGATAACGTTGATCTTGCCGCCGGTCATTTCCTCCCAGACCGGCCGGAAGGCGTGAAGGGGGCCGGAAATCCCCCCCTTGGGACCGCTGGCGTTGACGGTGATGCTGATTTCGGCTCCCTCGAAGGGCTGTTCGTTGGGTCCGAACAGGCTGCCCAGATCCTCGGCTTTCACATTGATGACCGTATTGTCGTAGTTGGGGCCGAGTTTGAGATCGACCGTCCCGTCGCTTTTCCAGTCAACAAA
>JAKSDN010001001.1 GCA_022360075.1 Kiloniellales bacterium
CGCATCGACCGGATCGTCCAGACTGTACAGTCCGGTCACTGGCCGGTTCGCGAGGCTGCGGTTTGCCAGGATGATGGCGCCCTTGTAGTAGCGGCGCAGCCGGTCCACCACGATCGCCATGGGTTGATCGATCGCAATCAACTGGCCCTGGCGCCAGGCCGCGATCTGGCTCGGCGGTCTGCTACCCCGGATGACCTCGCCGGTCCGGCTGACCTGCAAGGTCTGGCCGGCCCGAAGCGCTTCGGACAGCGGCGGGGACGTGGTGTCGGAAGAAATCTGGACGCGCCCGTGCTGCAAGGCGACCGTCGCCCCGTCGTCGGAGCTCAGGACACTGAAGGCGGTGCCGAGGACGGTGGCGCGCATATCGCGTGCGGTAACGCGGAATGGCCGGTCGACGTCCGACGCCACGTCGAAGAAGGCCTCGCCGGTGAGCAATTCGACGCCGCGTTGCCGCGCGCCGTAGCTGAGGGCGATGGCGCTCTCGGGGGCCAGGACGACGGTGCTGCCGTCATCGAGCTCCAGCGTGCGGATCTCGGCCGTCTTTGTTCTGTGATCGGCCTGCATTTGAAGCAGAGCGTCCGGCGCGAAAAGCACGGCGATGCAGGCCGCTGCGGCCAGGGCCGCGAGTCTCAGAGTGCGCCGGGGCCAAATCGGTTTCCCGGGTCCGTCGTGCCGGGCCGTGGAGGCGCGCGCAGGCGGGACGGGGCGGGGTCCGGCCTCTGCGCCTCGTTGCTCGGCGACGAACGGCGCCCAATGTTCGGCATAGGCGGGAAGTGCCGAGCCGATCGTCCCGATCGTGTGCCGCGTCGCCGCCCAGGCCTCTTCGTTCGTGGGGCTGGCCCGCAGCCAAGCGTCGAAGCGGCGCAAAAGATCGGCGTCGTCCGGATCGTCCTGCAAGAGGATGAGCCAGTCGGTCGCCTCCTTGGAGGCCTGTTGCTGGGCGGAGTCCGATCGCTCAGTCATGCCGCTCCTTGGGCCCAGGCCACCAACGAAACCCGATCCCGGTCCTATCGTCGGCCTGGCGAGAGAACAACGCTCTAATCACTAAACGCACCCGGGACCGTCTTTTCCAGGAGAAGCATCGATCGCAATCTCTAGGGCCAGCCCAGACGGCGCTTGCAATGCTGCACGCCCTCGGCGACCAGAACATGGGCGAGTGCTACCGAGATATCCAGGAACGCCGCGATTTCCTTGAGCTTGCAGCCGCCGAAGCGGTGCATCTCGAGCGCGATGCGCGTGCGCTCCGGCAATTCCTCGATGGCTTCCATGACCAGCTCGAGTTCGTCCTTGTAGAGCGCCACCCGCTCCGGGTTAGGCGCCTCGTCCGCGGAGGTGCCGCTTGCGGCCTCGAAGGCGCCGCCGGTCACGACCTGGCTCTCGCGCGCCGCGCGGCGTCGGCCGTCGAAGGCCAGATTGCGCACGATTCGATAGAGATAGCCGATCGGCTGTTCGAGCGGCCGCTGCCGTGTCGCCTTGTCGAAACGCAGCCAGGCTTCCTGGACCAGATCCTCGGCCTGCGCGCGGTCGCCGACGATGCCGCTCGCATAGTCGACCAGGGCGCCCCGGTGCGTCATGAAAAGGCTGAGCGGGCTGGTCTCCCGGCGCAACGCCGATCATTCCTCTCCGACCGGCGCCGACAGTGTCGCAGATCGTGGCGGTGTCGAATGCCACGGGAGCGGCCAAGGTCTAGTTGAGAACTATTCGCAATTGACATTAGCGGCCGCCGCCGGGCCGCGCAACGTCGGTCGCTCCAGCGGGCGAGGGACGGCTAAAGCACTTTCCGATCGTACGGCACCGGCCCACACCCCCACCCGACCACCCAACGCCAGTATCCTAGGGGTGGTCGGGTGGGGGTGTGGGCCGGTGCCGATTTCAAGCGAACGGAAAACGCTCTAGTCGTCTAGCAGCGGCCAGTCGGTGCGGTGCCTATTGCCGTCCCAACCCTCGATCTCGATCCACAGCTTGGCGCCGGACAGAATTCTCGGCAGCCGAACGTCGGCATGGGCGATGCCCTCGGCGCCCTGCACGAGGACGTTGGCCGTGGACTGGCCCGCCGCGTCGTCGATGCCGACCCGGATGAAGCGGGCGTCGCGGAAGCGGCCGCCGGCGATCTCCGGAAAGATCGCCGCCTCTTTTCCCGCCCGGATCGGTTCGAGATCGGCCTCGAGGAAGCCGGCGAGGGCGACCGGCGAGACCGCGAAAGGACCGGCGGCCTGCGGCGGATAGCGCTTGCCCTTGTCGCTGACGCCCTCGGCGCCCAGGGAAAGGACCAGGATGGCGCCCGAGACAATGCCGACGAGACCGAGGGCATTGACGTACTTCAAGGCACCCATCGGCCCGCCCCAGGGCTTGATCCAGTGCCACGCTCGCCGCAGGCCTGCCGCCAGCCTCGTGCCCGCCAGCAGCGCCTCGGCCGCGCGTTTCGTGCGCTTGAGATAGATGATCAGGCCGGAGATCGCGAGGAAGCTCGCGACCGCGCCGCCCAGGAACCAGAGCAGCTTGACGGCGAGGTCGGCCGTGCCGCGCTTGGCCCAAGTGCCGTAGTGCAGCGGGTGCATGGCGGCGTCGATGCGCTGCATCGCCGTCCAGTCCTCCGACAGGCGCGC